>CAYLSF010000291.1:0-7546 GCA_964385675.1 uncultured Saprospiraceae bacterium | reverse complement strand
TGCTTGAAAATTGAGGAAGGGAAGTTCTAGTTGATTTCTATAAAAGCTAGAATATCTAAAATTCCTAAAAACTTTCTTTGAAGAAAATAGAAGGATTACAGAAGGACCTGACCACGATTTTCCAAAACTATTTTATGTCAAACGATATGAAATTATTAAAAAGATAGACAGACTCCTCAAAGCTGAAAGAAAAAACCCACACTCTATTTGGTAAAATATAACAAATTAGCAATCAATGAGGAACGAGTGACACAATCACACAATCAGCCGAAGGCGACACAATCACACAATTATTTCACCGTAAACTTAGAAACATACAATATATCCTCATCTTTCGTACGCAAAATCCAATAATATAATCCTCGTTCTAATGGAATTTTTGCATTGAATTTAATTGGGTAATTCTCCCCTTCTTTTTGACTGTCTAGTTCAGCCGTTAGCGTTCTATAGTCATTATCAAAATCATTTTCATTATTAGAATATACTAATAGCTCATAAGGTGGCGGTGCTGTCGTTTGCCCTTTAATATTCAAAGCAATTGTTTCCTCAAATTTAAATTCTTGCCCCACCTTAGGGGAGTCAATAGAAGAACGATAATCCGTTGCTCTAACTTGTTCGGTCAAAAGTGTTTCTAAAATTGGATTAACTTCATAGTCAGCAGGATCAATACTTGCAATGGGTTGATCCTGCTGATCTATTTTTGGATCATCATCTACAATAATATCTTTTTCTGTGGGTTCGTTTGGTGTTGTTTCTTCAGGAATTGAAATATCATTTTCGGGAACAGTTTCTTCGGGAATAGTTTGTTGAATTGTTTCTAATTTAGTTTGTTGGGAAGGAGTCGTAGCGGATTGTTCTGACATCTCATCATTAGACTCATTAGGGGGACTATACCAATAAATTCCCACTATCATTAGTAGAAGAATTGGTAATAACCATAATAAATTAAAAGAACTATCTCCTTTTGAATTGGGAGGTTTTTTATCATCATCTGAAGGATTATTTGATGTAAAATGCTCCTCTCCAAGCGACGATAACATATCTTCCAACTCAGGTTCATAGTCTTCAAAAAAGTTCATTAGCCCACGATTGAACGCTACTTTTTCTGCGAGTGCTGGATTGTTTGCCAGTTCTTGCTCAAAAGCTTTGTGTTCGTCAGGTGTTAAGGCATCATTTAGATATAACTCTATTTTTTCTTGTTCTTCCATATTTCACGTATAATTGATAATGATTTTAATTTTGGAGTTCCAAATAACGTTTATCTGCTTTGATTAATTTCTCTAATTCTTTTTGACATCTGTACTTCCGATTTCTAGCAGTATGATCATTTTTTAGCCCTAGCTTTTCAGCTATTTCGGTCATACTTGTTTTGGTATAAAACAGTTGAAGTATTTGTTTACAAAAGTCACCAAGTCGCTCAAAGTTTTGCTTATAAATATTAAACTGTTCTCTCTTAATTATATTCTCTTCTATATCACTATCAGTAGTGTATCTCTCAGCATTATCAATTGTCACAGTATTATTTGACTTTTTTTTCCGTTTTCTATCCCAAATAAATCGACATGTACCAAACAAGTATGTATAAAACTGACTAGTTAGCTGAAAATCAGTAGATTGAGCCTTTTTATAAATTACCATTAAGGCATCTTGAAATACGTCTTTTGCATCATCGGATGAGCCTCCTTTTGATATAATATGACGCTCTATGCGAGAAGCGTAATTAACGTAGATGGCATTTAGTGTCTTTTTATCGTGATGTAGTAATCCTTTTATATAGTCTTGATTATTCAATGAATATAGTATTTTCTAGGTTTTGATGTTATAATTTAAATTTACGTAGTGTGCTATCATTTATTACAATAATAAAGCAAATCTATGAAATGTTGATTAAAGAAACTGTAAAATAAATTAATTAAATTTTATATAACCATGTGACAATAGTATAACTGATCAGATATAGTGTTCAGACAAACATAAATCTTAAAAGAATTGACTAATGCATCATCAATTCTAAATACTTAAAAGCATCTTAATATGAACACGGTTATGACATTTATGGATATTGTACAACAAATCGTAAGAGAAAACTTAGTTGATACCAATTTAAATGGTGAATTTATTGCCCGTAAACTAGGGATAAGTCGAATGCAATTACACAGAAGACTAAAGGCTCAATGTGGTAAAAATACTAGTGCATTTATAAATGCTACTCGAATTGATATTGCAAAAAAAAGACTAGCCTATTCTAATGAATCTATTCAAGTTATTGCTGAAAAAGTTGGATTTGCAAGCACACCCTATTTTTGTAAGATATTTAAAGAAGTAGTAGGAATTACCCCTTCTCAATACAGGAATCAATATTTGTAGAAATGAAGAAGCAACGGACGCTAATACATAGCGTCCGTTGTAAATTCAGATACTATCTATCTGAAAGTGATGGATAACTAAGACGAGTCCTTCGGATAAATAGTTACAGAAAACTCATTCCTTATTTAAATGCTCGAATGGTTACAGATATGCGTTTTCCCTTATATCTCTTGAATTTTGGAACTTCATGCGTCCATTTTAAATTCGTATGCCATGGAATAATGACAATTCCTCCATTTTTGATAATTATATCTTGATAACCTTTTTGAAAGTGAGGACGCATTCTAAAAACTCGTTCTTGTCCTATCGAAATTGTGACAATAGGGCTACCATGTTGTAATTCTCTAGTATCATCTCGATGTGCTCCTATGTAGTGTCCTTTTTCGCCATCATACCAATTTAGTAGTAAGCCATTGAGTCGTTTATCAATGTGATTTTGACACCAATCTAAAAAGAACTGTAATGTTTCCGTAATCGGTAAGGCATTGTTTTTTGAACCTGTATAACTATAATTTTTACCATAAGCTTGTTGCCATCGAGGTGTTGCTATTTCCTTACCATGTATTTTGATGATATGGTAGTTTGCAGGATGAGTTTGCCACAAAGTATCAAATTGAATTGATGTCCACTCAAATTCATTGACACTATCTGCATGATAAATTTCGTGTTTATCATCTAACTGTACCTTTTTAAATAATGTATTATTAACCATAGAGTTATTTTGTTTATAACTTATTATTCATTCGATTAAATAAGTAATTAATCGAAACCAATACTACGGACTGATATGGTCCCGAAATTTTTAGGGTTTTACGAATAGTTATTAATGTTTTTTAGGCAAAATGGAGAAAAAATTAGCCCAGATTTCGTTAATTGATTTTGTTTTATGCGATTATAATTTGCTGAATATTAAATAACTATGTGAAGGAAATTATAATCGCCTAAAGCAAAATTAATAGAAAGATGGTTAATTTAATTTTCCATTTTGCCTTAATAAATAAGGATCAATATTTACTCTTTCATTAATACCTCCATCATAGCCTGTGCGGAAGCCGCTCCTTTTTTCTTAATAAACGCCCTATCCGTTTTATCACCAATTTCGTATGTTACCGCTTCTGCTTTAAAGGTATTAAAAAACCAATTCTTAGAAACAGGGCTTGTCGGTGGAAAAGGTTCTTCATTCACTTTATAATTGGTTAGGATACTTTCAATACCTCGTAGCCAAGCATCTTTAAAATTTGGGAGTACCGAATATTTGTGTTGTTCATTGGTGTAATACACATCATTCCAAGTCGAATGAAAATCTAAGCCTAAGACTACACGTTGTTTACGATTTTTAGCTTCTGAAAATACATAAGTCGTCATCGTTTTGGTTTCGGGTTGATGGTAAAATGCCCAATCTCTATTGAGATCAATACCCGCAGAAGTATGTCGCCAATGTCCTAAATCCACGCCATCAGGATTCATTATGGGGAACATTAAGATTCTATATTTTTTACGAAAAGCAATCGCTTGAGGCGTATCAGTTAAAAGGGCATCCACAAAGGCTTGAAAGGCTAAATACCCTGTGACCTCAGGTGGATGTTGCCGACTTAATAGCACAATCATATCCTTCTTTTTCTTATTGCCTACGTCTAAACAATATAAATCACGCCCCAATTTACTCTTTCCAAATACCGAAAATTCTACTTCCTTATGCTGTGCCTTTGCTTCACACCATGCTTTCACATCTTTAGAGTTGATAATTTCTTGTGCCGCTACCCATAACGTATCTTTAGTTATATCCAATTTTAAAATCACCCTTGAACTATCCAAAGGTCGTTGAATTTGTGCAGTCGATAGAATCATCCAATTTTTTCTATCGGTGCTAATTTTAGGATGATATCGATGCTTTACATCTTTGTAAGCCAATTCCAAGTAAATCGTTTGAGGGGTATCTGTCCATAGTTTAAAAGCATACCACGGACTCGCATTAATCGGTTCATTTTCTGGCTCAATCCATGCTTGCCAAGTACTATCATTTTTTTGAGCGAAACTATTCAATCTCGCTCCATCAAATTGATTATCGGCATATACACCGTTTATGCTATAAATCTTTTTTGTCTGATATTCAATGGGATGATCTGTTGTGTTAATTTTTACGGGATAAATTTCAATCGCTTTTGGAGTGTATAATTTGGGCTGACAACTGATAGCTATTAGCAACAGGCTTAAATAAAGGAATTTTTTCATTGGTTCTCAATTGTGATTTTGTAATGAAGTTAAAATTACAAATCCATTTGAATGAAACCAAGTAATATTTATAAAAGAAGAAGCCACAGATTGACACAAATTGTACAGATTATATTTAATGAAAATCTGTTTAATCGGTAAGAATCTATGGCGAAATTAAGT
The DNA here is from genome assembly GCA_964385675.1 of uncultured Saprospiraceae bacterium. Classification (GTDB taxonomy): domain Bacteria; phylum Bacteroidota; class Bacteroidia; order Chitinophagales; family Saprospiraceae; genus CAYLSF01. The sequence continues at coordinate 2,785 of CAYLSF010000291.1, read as the reverse complement.
CAAGTCTATTTGAACCTCTATTCTACTTCAATAACATGATCTTGCTCAGGAATAACGACCCGATAAGGCTCATTTTGCTCAATATGATACATGGCTAAAGAAGCAGCAACGGCTCCAATCAATGAGGCTACAAATACACCAATTAAGGGAAACCATACGACAACCGATAGCACAATCCCAATGGATAACGCTATTCCTAAGACGTATTGAGATTGTTTAAAACTCTCCATCATTGTCATATCATGTCGTTGTTCTATGTAATTATCTATCATTGTAAATCCAAGTAAAAAGGATTGAATCAAAAATACACCAACGGGAATCAAAAAGGTTACACCTAAAATTCCTGTTGCTGTTTTGAATAATATTGTCATCACCATTTCCATGACCCATGAAAATATACCCAATTGAAACATTCTGATCTGAGCTTTGAGGAAAACATCAAAACCAACCTCTTTTAAGGGTTCACTACTTAAGATGGCTAAAGTCTTGCGTACTGCATGAAAAATAACGACTTCCATTAAAATTAAAATAATCCACTTGAAGCTACTATCTACAGCTAGGCTATAAGTCTCGGCACTAATTTCTGAAAAAAGCGTTCCAATACTTGTGCCTAGATGCGAAATATCTGTACGCTGAAAACTCTCCAAGATATGACTGAAATAGGTCATAAACCGAGAAATAATCACTAATCCTCCAACCACTAAAAAAAGAGTAGCCCAACCATAATTCCAGAAGCCATGCCATAACTTATGCTTCTGAATAAATTCAGGAGTACGGTTTAGTTTTTTTAAGCCCAATTGAAAATCTCGAAAAGTCTGCCCTATAGAAAAGGATTTATCCATTTTGCTGCCGTGTGATTTTGTAAGAAAGTTTAAATAACAGAATTACTCAGTACAAGACGAAAACTAAATATTTTAGTTTCTCAAAAGTCTCTTTTTTCGATTAAATATCCCAAATATTTCTACGAAAGTCAATAGTTTAACTTCAATCATATTATAAAAAAGCCTGTCCTCAATTAGGAGAACAGGCTTTTTTATAATTGATATATTCGATAAAAATAATTCCTAATCTGCCTTTTTCGGCAGATGGCTTTGGAATTTTTAATTCTACTCCTTACCAATAGCTCCTAAGTATTTATCCAATTCCTCTTTCACCTTAGGGAATAAGAACAATAGACCAATCATATTCGGGAAGACTAATCCTAAAATCATCGCATCAGAGAATCCCCAAACCGCATCCATACTTGCACCTGAACCAATTACCACAAAGATTAAGAATAAAATTTTATACGATAATTCTACATTTTTACTCTTACCAAATAAGTACATCCAAGCTTGTGCACCATAGTAAGACCAAGAAATCATTGTAGAAATTGCAAATAAGATAATGGCAACAGTCAATACATAAGGGAACCATGGAATAACAGATTCAAACGCCATAGAAGTCAATGTAGCACCTTCTACTGACACTCCGTCTATGATAACACTACCACCTTCACCACCATAAGTAAATACTTCTCCTGTTTGATTAAACATAATGATAACCAATGCAGTCATAGTACAAATTACAACAGTATCAATAAAAGGCTCTAATAATGCCACTAATCCTTCAGAAGCTGCATAGTTTGTTTTAACCGCAGAGTGTGCAATAGAGGCAGAACCTGCACCTGCTTCATTAGAGAATGCTGCCCGTTGAAATCCGACAATCAATACTCCGAACAATCCACCTAAACCAGCTTCAGGTGTGAAAGCTTGAGAGAAAATCATTCCGAAAGCATCATCAATAAAAGAGAAGTTAGATAAAATGATAAATAAGCAAGCTGCGATATAAATTACTGCCATGAAAGGAACAACTTTCTCCGTAACAGAAGCAATACGCTTAATACCACCGATGATTACGATACCTACAATAATTGCTAATACAATTCCAATATAAGTTCCTGAATTTCCTCCTTCAATGCCTAAGAGGAATGCTAATTGACTTGCCGCTTGATTAGATTGAGCAGCGTTACCCCCACCAAAAGAAGCACCAACACAAAGTATAGCAAATATCATGGCTAAGGCTTTACCAACCCCCGCTTGACCAATTTCATCAAAACCTTTGGTTAAATAATACATCGGCCCACCGTAAACTGTACCATCTTCTCCTACATCACGATATTTTACCCCTAGTGTACATTCTACAAATTTTGTGGACATACCAATTAATCCACAAACAATCATCCAAAATGTAGCACCTGGTCCTCCTAAAGCAATCGCTAAAGCGACTCCTGCAATATTACCTAGACCTACAGTACCCGATACTGCCGTTGCTAAAGCCTGAAAATGTGAAACTTCTCCGTCTGTACTTTCATCACGGATAGTATCCACAATATCACCATCAATGATATTTACCGCACCACTATCAGCTGCTTGACTTTCTATATCATCATATTTCCCCCGTACTACATTAATCGCCAAAGGAAAACGGCGAATATTAATAAACCCAAAATATAACGTAAAAAATGTCGCTCCTAATACTAATAAAATTACTACAAATGGAATACCTGCCACTCTAAACAAGATAACATCTTGAAAAGCATTAGATATAGGCGTAAAAGCCTCATTGATCCTTTCATCCAGTCCAGGTGCAGCATCTTGTGCCAATACAAATAGAGGAGCTAAAATTGTTGCTAACGCTAAGATTAGTCGTTTTTTCATAAGATATCGCTTTAAAATTTGAACCAGTTGTTCAAACTAATATTGTTTTGATTATAGTTGAATATGGTTATGATATAAATTATGTA
>CAYLSF010000290.1:681-7561 GCA_964385675.1 uncultured Saprospiraceae bacterium | reverse complement strand
CATACTGAATCCGTACATGATAAATACTTTTTAATAACTTCTTAAATACCCCTTTAATAGTCTCTAATTCTTTAAAAGTTATATTTGAATTTTCCAATTGTTTATTGCTTACTTTTCCTGCTATCACTTTTTCTACCATATCATTAATCCGTTCTTCTGTAGGGGATTGAATGCTTTTACAAGCAGCTTCAAGGGAGTCGGCTATCATTAAAATAACTTCTTCTTTAGTACGAGGACTAGGCCCTGCATATCTAAATAAAGATTCATCTACCTCTATGTCAGGATTTTTTTGTTGATATTGTCTGTAGAAATATTCTGCTCGGGTAGTGCCATGATGTGTATGAATAAAATCAATAATAACCTTAGGGAGCCTTCCTTTCTTTGCCATCTTTACGCCTTCCTCTACATGACCAATAATGATCTTTGCACTTTCTAAGGGGGATAAATTATCATGTGGGTTTGGACCATTTTGGTTTTCAATATAATAATAGGGTTGAGCCATTTTACCAATATCATGATATAGTGCAGCTACTTTCACTAATAATGCTTTGGCTCCAATAGCATTAGCGGCAGCTTCACTTAGATTCGCTACTTGTAGAGAGTGTTGTAAAGTACCTGGTGCTTTTATAGATAATTCTTTCAATAGTGGGTTATCCATGTTCGATAATTCAACTAATGTAATATCAGATGTAAATCCAAAAATACGCTCCATCAATGGTACAAGTGGATAAGAGAGTAGGGTTAAAAACACACTAAATCCAATTCCTATAGCGGTTTGCCATGGTATGCTATTAATATTAGCTTCTTGTATCAATGCGAGTCCGAAATAAACTACTAAATAAGTCATTAGGATGAAAAGCATAGAAAAGAAAAAGCTAGACCAATATCGAGTTGTTACATTAGCGATAATAACTACAATTCCTGCTAAAATTTGAGTTACGGTAAACTCATAACCTAAGGAGGTTAAATAACTGGCGATTAAAACAATAATAATATGTGTAAATAATGCCAATCGACTATTGTAAAAATTCTTAATCACAATAGGAGCAATGCAGAAAGGAATAACATAGGTACTCAGTAAATTAGTATTTTCTACCCAATACACTAAATAACTATATACTAAAATCCATACGAACATAAAAATGTAGCGGATTAAGCTACCATAGATTTCAGTAAATTGGTATTTAAGAAATAACACAAAAATTAAAATGATAAAACTGGTTAAAACTAAATAACCAATTTGCATCCAAGTATAATTACTATCTTTTATCGTTCGTGCTTCATAAGCTTCTTTAAGCGAGATAAGTTTTTGATACGTTCCTTCTGAAATGACTTCTTTCTTCGCTACTATTAATGTACCCTCCTTTACTTTACCTCTACTTTGTGAAAAAGCATTTAATTCTTGTTGATTAAGTGCTGTGGTAAGTGAATCGTTATAAATTAAATTAGGAGCAATAAAATCGGAATTTTCTTCAAATAATTTTAAATAGAAATCGACTTCTGATTTTCCCGACAATAATAAAGAGTCTTTTATCATTCCTATAGCGTCAAACTGCTCTACAAAATCTGTTAATTTTCGCTCTGTTATCGTTTGCCCTTCAAATACTTTTAACACATTATTAGATTTGCTAGCATGTTGTGGGGCAAGGCGTAGGATTCCTCTATCATAAAATCTACTTAAAATAGCTCGTCCTATATTTTGGTAGTCTGTTGTATTCGTAGATAAGTCTTCACCATAAATATCTCGATGTTCCTCAAATTCTTTATTAAATACAGCAATGTATTCTTCTATCTTTTGTTCTTTAACGGTTGGATCTAAATAATAACACGGCTCTAATTGAGCTTTAATAGAATCCAATTTTCGCCTAATTTCGGCTTCTTCTTTCTGAATACCAAAATCAAAAGGAGCTTTTAAATCTTCATACGCCCAGGGTTTACCTTCTTCAAATTGATAATTGAATTTTAAATGATCAGGAAAGAGGAAGCTAATGGCAAATACAACAGCAGCAGCAATGATATATCGGGATACCTCCGGTAACTGTTTAAACCAAGAATTTATTCTTTCTTTCATAAACTATTTCAGTAAATATTTATAATAGAGAGCAGTACCGATATATGCCTGTCAGAGGACAGGACTATCGGAATAAGAAAATAAAGATAAGTTATTTATGGTAACAACCTCTTTGCTAAATTAATCTACATGTTGGATAAAGCTATTGAATAGAAAACAAACTTTTCATGTAATACCAACTGTATGGTGAATGGTAGAGGACAAGTTTAGTACAGTTTGAAATGCAGCTTGAAGGTTTTTATACTGAAATAGTATTAAAAAAATTATTGCCCAATCCAAAACCAGGTTCCAACCATAGCTAATATATTAACCAACAATAATGTCCAAAACCATGTAAGCGAAGTATCTAAGAGTTCTTCTTTTACATATTCATCTACCTTTACTTGTACTTTGGGTTGAATAGCTGAAAGGTTGGCACTTGTCAATTCCATTTCACTCCCTACTTCTTGAATTGCTCCTACAATAGGCACATAAGTCAAGAAAAAACTCAACATAGAACGAACTGAACGAGGTAATTTTTCATCCAATTGTTGAATAATTCCTTTTCTATCTTTCACTTTGCTTCCGTTGAATACACCAACTTGATTACCCATAACAGCAGCTTGAACCACTAAACCTGTTACCCGCTCAATTATACCATGACTGCTATCATAAATCTTAGCTAGTCCCTTTTGTAAAGCATGACCACGAGCCAACCAAAAATAAGCAAAAGGAAAAGCTAAACCAAAGACAGCCAATAAAATTAAGGCTGGTACACTATTCCAGACATCTGCAACACTTAGCCATCGTAAGCCAAAAACTAAGGCAAAAATCCAATTTAAACCAATTCCCAATAGAAAAGGCATAATAACTTGGAAGGCGAAAGATAGTGCCATCCCAGCGTAGGAAGCGGTTTTTGATAAAAAACTCATATTGAAAGCGGTGAACGGTTGACGGTGAATGGTAAACGGAATGAAAATACCGTCAACCGTTCACCATTGAGTTACTCTTTTGTCCAAGAGGTTTCCCCCTTACTATCTTTTAGTTGAATACCAATCGTTTTGAGTTCATCTCGAATTTGATCAGAAACCGCCCAGTTTTTATTGGCCCGTGCGTCTTGACGCATGGAGATAACTAAATTCATCAAACCATCTACAATTTCACTATCATTACCTTCCTCTTCTTGCAAACCTAACACATCATAAACAAAGTTGGGTAATGTCTTTTGCATTCGCTCCAAAGTCGCTTTGCTGATGCTGTTGACTTTAATTTGTCCTCCTTTGATAGAGTTGATTTTAGATACCAATTCAAATAAAGTAGCTAAAACTCTAGGCGTATTAAAATCATCACTCATAAACTCATAGACTTGATCTAAAAGTTTATTAATCGCTTCATCGTCCTCCTTAACTTTCTCTTTACCAATATATTCCAAATTTCGCAGCGTCTTTAAACCTTGCATTAAGCGATTAAAAGACTTTTCAGAAGCTTGTAGAGAAGCGTCAGAAAAATCACATACACTACGGTAATGCGATCGTAAAAAGAAAAATCGTAAAACCATTGGAGAGTATGCCTGAGATAATAGGTGATGATTACCTGTGAATAACTCATTCGGTAAAATCGAGTTACCTAAGCTCTTAGACATTTTTGTGCCTTCAAAGGTTAACATATTGGTATGTAGCCAATAATTAGCAGGGGCTGTCCCGCAACAACCAATATTCTGAGCAATTTCATTTTCGTGATGAGGAAACTGTAAATCCATTCCTCCACCATGAATGTCAAAACGTTTGCCTAAATATTTTGTACTCATGGCAGAACATTCTAAATGCCAACCAGGAAATCCTACGCTCCATGGCGAGTTCCAACGCATAATATGATGTGGATCGGCTTTTACCCAGATTGCAAAATCAGATGGATGTTCTTTTTCACCCTGATTCTTTAAGTCCCCTCTTGTTTCTACCATCAAATCATCTAGAACTTTTCCCGAAAGTTGACCATATTCTTCATGATTTTTAGCAAAATGAACCGTTTTGAAATAGACCGAACCGTTTTTTTCATAGGCATAACCATTGTCTAAGATGGTCTGAACCATTTCAATCTGTTCCATAATATGCCCCGTAGCTGTTGGTTCTATACTAGGTGGGGTATTATTCAATTGATTCATTACTGCTCTAAAACCATTAGTGTAGCGTTGTACTACTTCCATTGGTTCTAGTTTTTCAACACGGGCTTTTTTAGCAATTTTATCTTCTCCTCCAGTATCTTCATCATCCACTAAATGCCCTACATCTGTGATATTTCGAACATAGCGGACTTTGTAGCCCAAGTGAACTAAATATCTATAAATTAAATCAAAACTGGTGAAGGTACGGCAATTTCCTAAATGTACATCACTATAAACAGTAGGACCACATACATACATACCTACCACCTTTTCATTGATAGGTTTGAATTCCTCTTTTTGACGAGTGAGGCTATTATAGACGTGTAATGAATGATTTTGCATACGGCAAAATTAAGATTTTTAAATGACTTATTGGATAGTATAAAATTCAAATCTAATTAGATCTCGAATAGTTCAATTTTATAAAAAAAAAGTGGAGAATATAGACTAGTATTTTAGGGTGGTAAAAATTGGATTATGATCGGAATAGTCGTGATCAATCGTTTTAAAATCAAGTACTTTTAATGAAGGGCTTACATAGACTCTATCTAACCTTAAAAAAGGGATATTGCCCCTATAGGTTGTGCCTATTCCATTTCCTTTCTCTTGAAAAGCATCTTTTAACACACTTAAAAATTGGTGATTCGCATAAGATAAAATAGGATCATTAAAATCTCCTGCTACGATAACAGGATAAGGACTTCCTTTGATGTGTTCTACTATCTCTTCTGCTTCATTTGCCCTTATTTTAACTTTATCTCTATACATTCTGACGACTTGTTTGATGGCATCAGTCGTACTTTTATCTTTAATGGTTTCTTCTGTGATTTCTAGTTTTTCAGTTACTGGACTAATTTGATTTGAAGAGAGATGGACATTATAAACCCGAATGTTAGTTTTATTATCTAATTGAATATCTACCCATAAGCAATATACATACGTTTGGTTTTTAAACTCTCCTTTGTTTATAATAGGAAATTTTGATAAGATAGTTTTACTTCCTTTTATTTCAAAGTAGGGATAAGTTGTACGAACCATATTTAATAGATGCTCATATATCGCTTTGTGTTTACTTGATTTATTTATTTTTTGATTGAAATTATAAAACTCTTGACCACAAACAATAGAAGGCTGGTATTGATTAATAACTTGAAAACCTTTTTTTTGACTTGATATACGTTGTTCAATGTAATCATAATTGATACTTCTGAAATTAAATCGACGTATGTTATAGGACATTACGGAAATATGTTTGTCTGAATGATTTATATCAATGGTGTTATAAGAAATAAAATTGGTAACATATCCCCAGCCTAATAGGACACAAAACAAAGACAGTAAAGCCATCTTATGTCTTATCATAGCAAATAAGATAAAGAATAAGGCATTACCCGCTAATAGAATAGGAAAGCCTAAACCCAAAAGCGATAAACCCCAAAAATCATTAGGAGAAATATAGGGAGTAAGGTAAGCCAACAATGTGATAACTACCAATGGAATATTGACCCATTTAAGTAGAAATACGATTATTTTTTTTATCAAAACTTGTTTTTACTTTGTTCTTAATTAGGTTTAAAATCCTGTCAATCCTGTCAATCCTGTCCATTAATCCTTACTTACTCTAAATAAAAACTCCTTCTCTTCATCCGTCAGACTTTCATAACCAGAAGCTTTTATTTTATCCAAAATCTTATCAATTTTTTCTTGTTTAGAAGAACTATCGGTATCACTAGAAGGTCCTCCTTTTGCAGGACGAGAGAATCGACTTTTACGTCTTTCTTTCACTTTTTCCTTATTTTTATATGCCATGCGAGGTCCTTTCGGTTCACGATTGAAAATAGACTTAAAGAAGGAGGTCACAGACTCTACCGCATTATTGATAGGTTCACTTAAATCATTACCTGATTGCATTTGCCTAACGAATAGATACCCCATTAATGCCCCGCCTAAATGTGCAATAATTCCGCCTGTGTTGCTTTCATTTGGGATAGAAATAATATTTAAGAAAACAGCAACTGCAGCTATATACTTTAATGGAATAGGCCCAATAAATATCAAATGTAAACGATATTCGGGGGCCAATGTAGCAATAGCCAGTACAATTCCTAAAACGGCTGCCGATGCCCCTAAAGCATAATCACCGATTAAGCCAGTACTCCCGCCCCAAATAACACCTGCTAATAAATAAGCCAGGAAACCAGCTAATCCACTCGCTAAATAAACAGGTAAAACTCTATGATTTCCAGCAAATTCTTTTAAAATACGTCCAAACCAAAATAGGTATAACATATTCCAGAGGATATGCCAAAAACCTTCATGCAAAAAGAAGTGTGTAAAAATCGTCCACGGTCTAAAAAGTAGGTGATCCCATTTATAAGAAACCATAAAATACTCTAGAAAAGTATCATAACTTCCAATACTTCCTGCTAAATAAAACCCAACTCTTACCAAATTGACAAATACAAATGCACCTATATTGAGAATAAGTAACCGAGTTACCATATCTCCCATCTGATACTGCCGTTTTGCATCTTCCCACACTGCATTCAACATAATATCTTTACTTTAAATTTTATTAAAATCTGAACTATCATCATTCCAACGCTCTCTCTTTCAAAAATAATAAAAACACTCATGTAATAGTGTGTGTGTGGGGGGGGGACTGGCGT
>CAYLSF010000290.1:0-671 GCA_964385675.1 uncultured Saprospiraceae bacterium | reverse complement strand
ATTAATACTGTCCCGTTCTACGCCAGTAAGTAATCATCAAAAATCCAGCTAATGCTCCACCTAAATGGGCAAAATGTGCAATTCCTGTAGAATATCCACTTGTCCCTAAATATAATTCTAATACAATGTATATCGCCACAAAGTATTTTGCAGGTAAAGAAATAGGTGGAAATATTAAGGAAAGTATTTGATTAGGATAATACATCCCAAAACCAATTAGAATCCCAAAAACTGATCCTGATGCCCCCCAACTTAAACTTCTCACTACATCAGCATTACCCAAATAATGAAACTCAATATATTGAACTAACATATGTAGCAAGGTCGCTCCAAAACCTGTAACTAAATAATAAGACAAAAACTTTCTACTTCCCCACGTCATTTCAAGTGTAGGCCCTAAAAAAACGATGGCTAACATATTGAAAAGTAAATGCATGAAGTCATCATGCATGAACATACTAGATACAATTTGATACGGTTGAAAAAATTCTGTTTCAAAATAAGCTAATCCCAAAATATTTCGCCCTTCACCAAATGTGTTAGCCTCTCCCAACACAATCAACGTACCTACGAACATCAGTACATTGATGATTAATATATTTTTTACTACTTCTGTAAGTCGAATTCCCATGAATTGATAATTAAACTTTCTTTTCCAGCTTAAACAATTG
>CAYLSF010000289.1:0-7571 GCA_964385675.1 uncultured Saprospiraceae bacterium | reverse complement strand
ATGAATTCACACCTTTTACAGTGAAAAAAAATGACTATTTCGTAAATTATAATCAAAAGATGAATAGTATTGGTATACTATATTCTGGATTATTAGTCTCGAAATTCACGTGTAATAACGGAAAAGAAGTTGTTTCAAAATTTTATCACAATAAAGGGGATATAGTTGTTGTAGATTATTTAAGCTTTAAAAACCAAGAGCTTTCAAAAGAGTCAATTAAAGCCATTGAAGATTCTTATTTACTAACTATAAGCTACACTAAATTTAATCTCCTACAAAGTAACTACCCTTCTTTTAAAATATTAGTATCAAGTATAGCCGAAGAGAGTTATCTTAAAGCATTAAATCGAATAAGAGATTTTCAATGTTTAAGTCAAGAAGAGAGGATAAATAAGTTTATAAAGAATCATGGAAATATACTTACAAGGTTAAAAAAACAAGATATTGCCTCATACTTAAATATATCAAGAAATAGATTTTCAGAAAAATTCAATAAACTTTGATTTCGCACTTTTTAGTGCATTTACTTTAAAAAAAATAAAGCACTTTTGTGTTATTATATAATTAAATTTAAAATTATGAAAAATAAAGAAATTAATTACGGCATCTTAAGCGATGTTTCAAAAGGATTAAATTGTAATCTATTAGGAGATTGTAGTGGTTCAACTATTAGCCGAAGAACTACGAAAGGGTTTAAAAAGTCCTTTGATTTAAGTGATAATGATATTTCAGATCAAAATGCTGAACATATTGTTCATGCTGCAATGATAGGCACTGTTGCGTGTTTAACATCTAAAAATGAGAGTCAAAATATCTTAGGATTATTCTTATTCGCAGGCTTAACTTATTTTTATTCAGAAGGATAATCTATTTATTAATCATAAAATTAGAATAAAATGTCAAAAGAAATTGACTATGGTATCTTAAGCGATATTTCAAGAGAATTAAACTGTAATCTACTTGGAGATTGTAGCGGTTCAACTATCAGCCGAAGAACTACAAAAGGGTTTAAAAAATCTCTTAATCTAACAAATGATGATATTTCAGATCAAAATGCTGAACATATTGTTCATGCTCTGATGATAGCATTTGTAGGAGCACTTGTTTATGGCTTCAGAAAAAATAAAAATGAAGCTCTAATAGTCTCCTTAGTTTTATTCCTAGCATTAAGGTTCTCTTATAAAAATGAAGGGTAGTAATTTTGAAAATTACTACCCTTCTTGGGCTTAAAATCAATTACCCAATTGCCGCATAATTACCAGCAACTGCCTCCCAATTAATTAAATTAAAGAAGTTATTGATATACTCTTTACGTAAGTTTTGATATTTTAAGTAATACGCATGTTCCCAAACGTCTAAACCTAAAATCGGAGTACCTGCTTGTTCTACTAGATTACTCATCAATGGATTATCTTGATTTGGCGTAGAACTTACAAATAATTTTCCATCCTTATCCACAGACAACCATGCCCAACCCGAACCAAAACGAGTCGCCCCAGCTTTAGCAAAGGCCTCTTTAAATTTATCCATAGACTCAAATGTACTATTAATAGCATCCGCTAAAACCCCTGTTGGTGCAGTTGCTTCACCAGGTTTCATGATTTTCCAAAATAGGCTATGGTTAAAATGTCCACCTCCGTTATTACGTACTCCAGTATCTGCATCGGTTACGCTTTTTACAATTTCCTCCAGAGATTTTCCAGCTAAAGCGTGTCCTTCTAAGGCTGCATTTAGTTTTTTAACATAACCTGCATGGTGTTTTCCATGATGAATCCCCATGGTTTGAGCATCAATATAAGGTTCTAAAGCATCTTTTGCGTAAGGTAATTCGGGTAGTGTAAAAGCACTTGTGGGAGCATCTTGAGTTTCAGTCGTTTCTGTTCCTTCATTGTTGCAGCCAATTAAACCTGCTGATAATCCTCCTAAGGTCAATACCGTTCCTGTTTTTACAAAATCACGTCTTTTCATTGGTTATGTTAAACTTAAACCACAAAAGACACAAAAGCATATAAAGTCATTCTTCTCTTAACTTTTGTGTCTTTTGTGGTTGATATATTTATTTTAATATAAATCAATTATTTGCCGAAAGATACAAAAAACTACTATTAGTCTTGTATAAAAGGCAAGAAGTCAGACCATCTTTCCCGTACAGTAGTCGAGAGAAATAATCTGACTTCTAAACTCTACAAATCTGTTATTGTTAAATACAGAATTGTATTTTTATTTGATTACGAATTATTGACCACCAAAAGGAAAAACATAACCTACACTCACACCAATACCGCTATTGGTAAGTTCTATATCTTCTGCTGCGTTATCGGATGCTATGTTAGACACTCCCCAAACATATCTTACGTCCAATACAAACTTACCTGAGCCCACACCAAATTGAGCATCTGCTCCAAAAGCTAGACTAAAATCTGTACGACTAAATTCATCATCGCTCCAGTCAATCTCTTCCGTTTCACCATTTATTTCTATTTCACTAGCCACGCCAATACCAAGTGAAGGACCAGCAAAAAGACCTATATCAAAATTATCCTTAACTACAGGCTGATATACAAATAGAATCGGAATTTCCAAGTAGTTCATATTGGTCTGCTGAGTGTAGGTTTCTCCAAAAACCATAAATTCAAGTGAACTTCCTTTTTGCAAATACGATAACTCTGGTTGAATCGCAAAATTGCTTCCTAGACCTGCCCGAAACGCTAATGTTCCACTAAACCTTGTGAGATCATTATAATTTAAAGATATACCATCCATACTAGCCGTTTGAGAAGCAAAATTGACTCCACCTCTAATGGCTAAAGAGTTCTGAGCTTGTATTGTAAAAACACTAGAAATAAGACATAAACATAGCACCACTAATTTTTTCATAGCTTGAATTTTTTAAAGAGATTTAAAGTAAAATTTGATTGAATTAACATTTTATAAAGGGTAATTATAATTCCATAAATTAATCTTGTTGAATACCTAAAGGATAAGCATAACCCACACTCAATCCAAAACCATTATTTCTCAATGTTCCATTTGCCGATTTTGTTACAGATTCTCTGATATTAGAACGCCCCATGAGGTATCTAAAATCTATTACAACTTTACCTAGTCCAGCACGAAATTGAATATCTGTTCCAAAAGTCCAACTAAATTCGGTACGACTAAAACCACCTTCTCCCCAATTTAATGAATTTATTTCATCACAATGAATAGTAGTAGTTTTGTCATCTAATTCTATATTTCCTAATAATCCTAAACTCATTGTAGGTCCTCCAAAAAGACTTATCCCAAAGTTATTTGTCTTTACAGGTTGATATACTAATAAAATAGGTACTTCTACATAAAGCATATTCGTCGTTTGAGTAGTTGCCCTATCTAACTCTACTGAACTTCCCTTTTGTAGTAAAGATAACTCAGGTTGAATCGCAAAGCCTTTGCCTAATTCCGCACGATAGGCAGCACCTGCACTTAATCCTAAAATATAATCATACGCTGTACTAGTCTCACTTGTCGTAAGGATTTGATTAGAAAGATGAAATCCTTCTTTAACAATTACAGAATTTTGAGCCTGTACGGTAAAAATACTACAGATTAGACATAGATTTAGTATTACTATTTTTTTCATAGTTTGATTTTTTAAGATAAAATTTAAATAAATAAGTACGATAATCGACATTAGATTAACGACATTCGAGTATCGAAAGTCATCTTTAAGGGTTAAATTTATAAATAAACGAATCTAATCTATCTAATGCCACTAAAGCATAATCAGTTTAACCTATTCGCATGAGCGAAAATTTATTGCTCTAACAACATTAGATAGATTAAATTTTATCCTTTTCTATAATAATCCATCGGCTTCCAATTTTTCAATTACTCGTCTAGAAGCTTTTGTAGCTGCTTGTGTAATACCATGACTACCTTCTGCATCTAAACTTGCTCGCCATATTGGCTTTTCTGAACCAAATTTTGTTATTTTTATATTAAATGTAGCACCTGAACGTAGAATACCTGTACCTGAACGTATTGGGCTACTCGTAAACCGTCGAACTTCTTCCTGTTCTATGATCATCACTAATTTAGGGTTCGCTTCATCAATAAGACTTTCAATTTCTTCATCGGTTTTGAGCGATAAGGGCTCTATGTAATAGGAGCCACCTGCTACACCTTTAGCTTTTAAGGAAGCATATAATTTAGTGAAAAACGGTTTGAAAGTATTATTTGTAAAGTCCGTACCCTTCACTAACACAAAGACCTTATCTAGCTTTTCTGTATACTCTAAGGACTTATTAGAACGAATACTTGTTGTTACACAACTGGATAAAGAAAATAATACTACTAAGGATAATACCATTAACTGCTTCATAGTAAATGATTTAGTAATTAATATAATGCCACATCACTTATTGAGGTGATGGATTGTTTTTAATCAAAATGTTATTCGTTATATTATTACCTGAATCCTGAAATTTAACTATCTACCTTAATTTCGCTCCCTAAACGTAAGGTTTGATAGGAGGGGTTGCGTCAGGTTTAAAAAAATTATTTTTTAATCATTTGCCCCTTTATATAGGTAAAATAATCCTTTAAAACCTTATCATTTTCTAGACGTGGTGTACATACTTCTAACAAAGCAGGACGATTATTGGTTTGTGGTTTATAGAAATCTATCAAGATATTTTCTAATTCTCGTGTAGCACTAGCTTTATAGTAATTTAGGTGATATAATTTCGCTAAATGTTCTGCTTGTAAATTATGATGTGTTTCAAAAAATTCTTCTAATTGATTGGTAGAATCTGGCCCCTTAATAATTCTAAAAATATTTCCTCCTCCATTATTAATTAGAACGACTCGTAAGTTTGGTGTTAAATGATGATTCCAAAAAGCATTAGAATCATAAAAGAAAGCAATATCGCCTGTGATAATTGTGGTGGGTTCTTTATTGATAAAGGCTGCACCTGTTGCTGTAGAGGTTGAGCCATCAATTCCTGCTACGCCTCGATTAGAGTTATACCAGACATCTGAACGAGGATTAAATAACAATACATAACGCACCGCTGAACTATTCCCCATTTGTAGATTAGTACCTTCAGGTAATGCTTTTAATAAGTGTTCAAATGCTTTTAAATCTGACCATACCGTATCTTTTAAATAACCCTCATGTGCTTGAGTTGTTTGAGTATGTTGTGCCAACCAAGTTTCTTGAAATTTGCTTTTTTGAGGTTTAATTTCTGATTCCAACTGTGTAAAAAAAGTAGTAGGCGAAATAGGAATATGCTGCGTCAAATTTTGAAAAGTATCCAAATGAAAATTTTCTAATCCAATATGCCAACCTATTTTGGCTTTATGCTCTCGAAATAGAAATTTTACTTTCTTAGAAATAACCGAATGACCAATTGTAATCAATAAATCAGGTTGAAAATCGGTAATTTTATCTACTGAAATGGAATCAATACACCTATCAATACAAGGACAAAATTTAGGATGTTGTAAATTAGAAGTTTGTTCACTTAATACGACTAAACTATTATCTGCTTCAATCAATCTTCCTAAAATTGCATTCAATCCTTTCTCCTCGGGTGATAACATTCCAACCAAGATTAATTTCTTAGTTGAATTATTCCAAACTTGTGCTAAGTCATTTAGTGTATCACTGGAAAGTGTAGGTTGAGTGGGAACAACTGTTGAAACTTTAGGGAGCGGAATATCTTTATAGTCTTTCAATCCATATAAAGGTTCTCGAAAGGACATATTAATATGAACGGGTCCTGCTTCTCCATAATGCATGGTTTGATCGATAGCTTCTGATATGATTCGATTAATGTGCCAAAGGTCTTGTTCATCTTTTGGATTTTGGGGAATATCATAGCTTTTCTTGATATAATTAGCATATACATTTCGCTGCCGAATCGTTTGACCATTACCTTGATCTGTCCATTCAACAGGGCGATCTGCGGTAATAATCAATAAAGGAATTTTTTGATAATAGGCTTCACAAATAGCAGGGGCATAATTTAGGGCAGCACTTCCTGAAGTACAAGTAATTATCGCTGGTTTTCGAGTTTGTTGACTTACACCCATTGCAAAAAATGCCGCAACTCGCTCATCGGGTACACTTAGACAGGTAAACCCACCATGTTCGTTAAAAGAAATATTCAATGGAGCATTTCGAGATCCTGGAGAAATGACGACTTGACGAATCCCTTTTGCATAACAGATTTCTACTAAATTTCGGACGTTGGGCTTTTCTGATAGAATCATAGGTATAAGGTTCGGGGTGTAAGGTGTAAGGTACAAGATACAAGGCAATTATCTGTCAAACACCTTGAACCTTAAACCTTATACCTTATACCTCATAAAACTCTTGTAAATAAACTCGCTCAATTACGTCTGCTAAGGTTTTGGCTTTCATCTCCGTTTCTTCCCACTCTTTTTTAGCATCAGAGTCAGCAGTAATGCCACCACCTAAGTATAAAGCAAATTTATCTTTAAACACTTGCATGCACCGCAAATTAACATATAAATTAGTGGTTTGTTGCATATTGATCGGGCCTAAGAACCCACAGTAATACGCTCTTTCATGTGGTTCATTATCAATTATATATTGGCGAGCTTCATCTTTAGGTAAACCACATACCGCAGGGGTAGGATGCAAAGCTTTTATAAAGTTGTATTGTAAAGTTTCAGATAAAAACTCAAAATGTGTTTTTAGATGTAAGACTTTCCCTGCCCGAATGGTTTGAGGTCCTGTCTTTTTAAATTGAAATTGCTGTTTTTTAAGTAATTTCTCAATATATCGCTCTACCATTGCCTGTTCCTCAATTTCCTTATCGCCCCATGCTACGGCATCCAATGAAATGCCCAAATCTAATTGTGTCCCAGCTAAAGCAACGGTTTCTGTTTTTTGGTGATTTTGAGTAATGAAAATTTCAGGCGACGCTCCCATCCAACAACCAATCTTTGGAATATTCACCAAATACACAAAAGTATCGGGATAAGTCGCTTGAAGCGTTTCAAAAAGTGGAAACAAATCGGCTGTTAATAAAGGTACACTTTGGATTCGAGAGAAGATAATTTTTGTAAAATCCGTTTGGGTTGCATTGATAAATTGAGCGACATCTTCTAAATATTCTGTTTCAGTTGATTCATATACTGTTCCCCTATTTGTTGCTTGAAATTGGATAATTGGATTTTTAATGACTTCATCTTGCTCAATCAAAATAGCAGGATGGTCTATACTTTCCTTGAAAGGATGAAACACAAAACCCGCTTGATGAACGGTATCCGCATTAAATAAGGTCAACTCCGATTTATATTGCCGAATCAAAAAGCGGTCATCATCGTTTGGAAGGCTGTATAGTGCAAAAATGTCATCAGAATGTAGTCGCTCCATATTATTCTTGTTGCCCTATTTTACACGTGACAGGTTTCAGAAACCTGTCACGTGTAATTCAAGTAATCACAAAAATATATTAATTTTCAATTTTTTCTGAAAATTCTATAAATTATTTGCATTATAACGCAGAAAGAAGATTTAAGGTTTTAGTGCGTTGGATTTTTTGAGTAGGCGTTTC
>CAYLSF010000288.1:0-7588 GCA_964385675.1 uncultured Saprospiraceae bacterium | reverse complement strand
CTAAATAAATTAATCTTCGTTGAATTCGTACTAGTATATTACTATAACTACAAAAAGGGCAAAGCTTAGAAATAGTTTTTGAGTCTAATCGCCCTACGGGTAAAGTGTGTTTTTGCTGATAATCTATTAATGCTTTCCTTGTAGTTGCATCCATCCGTCCGTTAACTGCTATATTATATCCTTCTTTTATTAAAGCATATTGTACCTCTTCAATATCAAAAGTTCGTTGTTGGCCTGTACAATATAAGCCTCTCCATTCTTGATATCTTCCTTTAAACAACGGATATACAGAATATTTAGAACCAAGTGCTTCCGATTCTTGAATAATTTTAAGCGAACCTTTTTGGGTCAAAGTCACTTGTGGAATATTTTGCTTAGGTATGTGATAATATATGGTATCGTTGCTTATTACAGAATCTTTATAGACGTAATGATAATGTGGAGGTTTTTCTTTTAGACATAATATCATTGCAAATTTTGCAATAGCTTTATCATAACCAAAACCAAGACAAGGATTTTCTCGATTGTACCTGATATATCTAAAATAAGAAGGTCTAACAATTAATTTAAGTGGTTCTTTGCTTGTCAATTCTTCTTTAGAAAAATGAGTTAATAAAAACGCTTCGTTCGTTTCAATCCATGTTGTATCAAAAGTAGGAGGAATAATTTGTAAATATTGCTTAGATAAATTTAGGGTGTCTTCCGGAACTGTTCCAAAACATACGTTTTTAACAACTTTTTTATGGAAATTATCCAAATTAAGTTGTGCAAAAACTTGGAATGAAAATGACAAACACAATAGGATTAAAAATGATTTTTTCATGATATTCATTTTAGTTCGTAAAGCAAAATAGCGATTTCTAGCCCAAAAAGGAAGATTGTATCATGAATTTAATATCACAACAGTTGATATTTTAAAAATAGATAGCATGAAATAATGACAGCGTTTTCAATTATAGTGTCGAAAATTATTCGTCATTTGACTATAAAAGACTGACAATATAGTTCTGCAAAAGATTATGCAGGACAAAGAAAGGGTACGCTCTGTAATCAAAAACTAACAAATAAATTATTACAATTACCCTAATACCAACCAAATCAAACTAATAATGACCAAACAAGACACGCCTAGAATAGCTGTACCAACGCTATGCAGCCGATAACCAGTATTAACATCCATGCCTGTCATTTGTGTGACCACCCAAAAGAAGCTATCATTAGCATGAGAGATAACGGTAGAACCTGCACCAATTGCTAACACGACCAATGCTTTAGACAGATCCGTTTCAAATCCTAAATTGGTTAGCATCGGAGCAATGATAGAAGCGGTCGTAATCATCGCCACAGTTGAAGAACCTTGTGCTGTTTTGAGAGCCGCTGCAATTAGGAAAGGTAATAAAATACCTAAATTCATCTGCCCTAAAGTATCTCCAATAATATCCGCAATACCTGAGTTTTGTAGCACCTTACCAAAGATTCCTCCTGCTCCTGTTATCATAATGATAATAGCGGCGTCTTTCAAGGCTTTACCGACCCAACCTTCCGTAGAAAGCATAGATTTTTCTAATTTTTTAGGGAGCAATAGAGCAAAGCCTAAACCAATTAATAAAGCAATAATTGGTGTTCCCAAAAAATCAATAATTGATTTCAATTGTCCCTGTTCAAATAGTTTTAAATAGTTATTAAAAGATTTTATAACAATCAATAAAATCGGAACGATAATCGGTAAAAAGGATAAACTTGCACTTGGAAGATGTTGTGTGTTTTTATTAATATTGGGTTTTTCTAAATTATCTTCAGCGGAAAGTTGAACCCTACTGCCTACTCGATAGGCAAAAATCAAGCAAGGTATCAAGCCTATTAAACTCACTATAATGCCCCAAAAGATAACCAAACCTAAATCCGCTTCTAGGATACCTGCTACTGCAATTGGCCCCGGTGTAGGCGGCACCATCGCATGACTTGCTAATAAACCCAATGCTAAGGCAATAGCTGTAACCCCTAAAGTTTGTTTGACTTTTTTCGTTAATGCTTTATTTAGGGGAGACAAAATGATAAATCCACTATCACAAAAAACAGGAATAGAAACAATGTAGCCAATTAATGACATTCCTAAAGGGACTCGTTTTTCACCGACTAATTTTAAAACGGCTGTTGCCAATTGATATGCACCACCCGATTTTTCTAAAAAAGCCCCAATAATTACCCCGATAATGATGACCAAACCTATACTCCCTAATGTTCCTCCAAATCCTTGATTAATCGACTTAATAATAGTTTCTAAAGGCATCCCCGATAGCAATCCATAACCTATGGCAGTCAGTAATAGTGCTAAAAATGGATGTAATTTCCAGTGAGTTGTACTCACAACAATAAACACAATAGCCAATAGCAGTAAAAGTATTAACATAATAAGATGGTTTTAATTGGTCTAAAATTAACTGGTTTTGAGCGGATTAATTGATTTATTTATACTATAAGGCACTAATTTAGATTTTAAAAATAGCAAGATATTTATAATTAATGTGTAGAAAATCAATTGCTACTATCCATTTATCAATCACCAAGAAAAATGAAACGAAAATTATTAATCTGGACAGTTATTCTATCGCTTATATTAGGCAGTGTATGGGTTTACAGTTGCTCCTTGATTAATGTAAAACCCACTGCAATTCAATATTTTCATGAACTTTATGATGAACTAGAAAAGCAAGGCTATCGACCTAGTTTTTATGTGACTAGTGGCAAACGTCATCCTTGGCATAACTACCTCTTGAATAAATATGGTGGTGCAGCTAAAAAAAGCCGTCATTTAAAAGGAGAGGCCATTGACATTATCGTACTAGATGTGAATAAAGATGGAGCAGCAGATGCTAAGGATGTGGATATTGTTTATAAAATATTGGATCGAAAAATAGTAGGAAATAAAGGTGGGGTCGGCACCTATAAAAATAATACCTTATGGTTTGACCAACAAATGGTGCATTTTGATTGTAGAGGATATCGGGCTAGATGGCATAGATGATTTTAATTGAGAATTGAGAATTTCTGTGTCCCGTCCTTGTAAATAAATTGTACTCATTAATGTTGAAAACTATTTTCGATTTTACTTAATTTTAAAAGTAAAACCGAAAATAGCTTTCGTTTAAAGACCCGCAAATAAGACTAACTGCTAACTACAATTTCTATTTCCATCGCAAAATAACAATCAAAAAACGTCCGATAGCAAACGCAATTAAACCGAATAAGGTTGAAATAGAACTTACTCGCAATCCACCTGCCAATATTTGGGGGGAAATTCCTTCGACTTGTTCAATCATTTTAAAGCCGTCCATAAGCCCCAAAACCTGTCCTAATACGCCTAATGATAAAGCAAATGTACTCAGTGCAGCAATTTGTGCAATGCACTTTTGACGATTTTCGATTGTCTTATACCCTTGTACAAATACATAAATGGTTACTAAAGTCAATATTGTAATGGGCAAGGTAAATAAAAGTCCTCCTTCTACAAATACATTTAAAAACATAATTATTGATTTTTGATGATGAAATTAATTGATAATTCAAATGTATGATAGAATCTTGAGTAAAACTTTATATTGCGATGATTGACATATTTAGTGAGGGATTTGTACACTACAGGAAGCTAAAGAGTAAATACAGGGTTAAATCGGTTATAAAAAGAGGAAAAACGGTTATCTAACGCAAATACTCATTTTTTTGTATTGAAATGCTCATTTTTAGGTTATGAAAAGATTGAAAGGGCTACAATTTAAATTTGAATGGCAACATTTACTATTTTGGTTAGGCGTTTGGCTGCTCTATATTTATTTTTATAGCTATCAATCTACGCATACGACTTATATCGTATGGTTTGCTACAGCCTTATTACCTGTAACGATTCTTACAGCCTACTATTTTGGTAAAGTTGCGATTCCAAAATATCTCTTGCAGAAGCAATATGGTTATTTTGCATTATATACCTTTACATCTATAATTTTTAGTACCTATGTTAGTTTATTAGCAATTGTTTTTTGCATTATATTTCTATCCAATTACTCCGCTGTAGGCTTACCTTTCTTTAGTCGGAATGTGATTTTTATGCTCGTTTTGATGTATTTGGTAATTGGCTTAGTGAGCTTCTATTATTTACTTCAATACAACTTCCAACAAGTTGCTCAAAACAAAGATTTACAAAATAAAATATTAACTACACAACTTCAGCTTAAAGAACAAGAATTGACTTTTTTGAAAAAACAAATCCATCCTCATTTCCTATTTAATACCTTAAATACCATTTATGGATTTGCATTAAAACAGTCAGATGAAACGCCCAACATGATTTTACAACTATCAAATTTGTTGGATTATATTTTATATCAAATCCAAAAACCTACTGTTTTACTAAAAGATGAAATCAAGCACATTGAAAATTATATTGCATTAGAACAAGTTCGTTTTAGGGAAACATTAAATGTAACAGTTGAAATCAATGGAATCAATGATACGATTTCCATTCCACCTATGTTGTTTATTCCTTTTGTAGAAAACGCCTTTAAACATGGCAAAACACTTGACGGAACATTGACGATACAAATAAACGTAGTACTACAAGGAGAAGACTTAATATTTAAAATTAAGAATACGACAAAAGAGCAAACCAACAAAACGCAGCAAGGCATTGGTTTTGAAAATATTACAAAACGTTTAGCCTTATTATATCCAAAACGACATCAATTAAAGATTGTAGTAGAAGAGAATTGGTATCAAGTTGATTTATTGATTACTAAAATAGAGACTTATGAATCGATATAAGGTCATGATTGTAGATGATGAGTTGACGGCAAGAGAAATTTTACAACATCATTTACAAAAAATAGATGATATTGAGGTCGTAGCAAGTTGTAAAAATGCGATAGAAGCCTTTACTGCACTACAAAAGAATACGATTGATTTGATTTTCTTGGACATCAATATGCCTGATATTTCAGGATTGTCCTTTGCTAAAGCTATCGGCAAGGATACTAAAATCATCTTTACCACAGCTTATCGAGAATATGCTGTAGAAGGTTTTGATTTACAAGCAGTTGATTATTTACTTAAACCCATTTCATTAGAACGACTCCTAAAAGCCATTCAAAAATTCCAAACTACATATACACCAGATACAATTCAAGATTTTCTATTTGTACGAGCAGATAGAAAAATGGTGCGGATAAACTTTGATGATATTTTATACATCGAAAGTCTTAGCGATTATTTAAAAATTTATACCACAAAAAAACTTATTACTGCACGAATCACTATATCAAACCTTGAAGGGCAATTACCTGTAAAAGATTTTATTCGTTGTCATCGGTCTTTCATCGTTGCTTTTTCAAAAATTACGGCATATACTAATGAATATATTGAAATGGGAGAACAAACGATTCCGATTAGCCGCAGTTATCGAAAAACGGTTTTGGAACGGTTAACTAATGTGGTGATTGGTAAGTAGTGGTTAGTTTAAAAAAAATGATAATCAATAGTTTAAAATAGAAAGCCAATAGCTTACCGCCTACGGCACTAATCACTAAATAAAAAGAAGCCATAGCCACCAGGATCTCGAATAATGATATTATCCACTATTCCATCCTTATTGAAATGTGTAATTTCTTCTGTAATTGGAATATTTAAGTCTCGAATATTTTGAATGATTTTTAAATTTTCAGCCCCATTAAAATAAGTCATCGAAGGATTAAAAAATAAATGTGGACAAGCGTTGGGTTTCATTAAACTCACTGAAAATCCCATTTGATTTGCCAAAGCGATCCATCCTTGTTCCAATGAACCCATCGTTACTTTAAACCCTAAAATAGCATAGATTTTCATCGCTTTATCAATATCGATCACTTCCAAACTCAATCCTGCAAAGTTGCCTAAAGCCACACTTGATTTTTCAGTAGTCGAAAACTGAGGAATATCTGCTGTTTCTATCAAATAAATCGAATTACCACTGGTGTCTCCTAACAAATATCCATCATCTATTTTCACAATAGCAGTTTCCTTTTTTAATTGTTTTATAATAGCCAACCAATCGTTGCTAAACAATTGAAAACCCGCCCTTGCAAAACGATTGGGATTGATTTCAATAATCGCCTTTCCATCAGATACAATCGTTTTATTTGGATGTGGTAAAATACTAAATCCTAAAGTCTGATAAAAGGCAAGACTTTCTTCTAAGTTGGGTGTAGGAGTCTGTATAATCGCCATAGTAGATACAAGATTTAATAAAGGTGTAAGGCAATGAGTATCTTAAAACCTTACATTTAGAATATTTTCCTTAAATTAAACTATTTCAATCAAAAAGACTAGCACAAGTCGTATCGTTGTAATATTTTTCACATAAATCGGTAAGGCTATTTGCTGTCAAACCTCCGATGTTTCTAAAACATCGGAGGTTTAAACTTTTAAAATTAAAATCTAAAGCCCTGCCTAAAAATCAAATTATGACTCAACTTATTACCACGAAACGGGGAGAATTCAACGTAAGAATGTATAACGATTCCACACTTCCGCCTTTAATTTTATTACATGGCTGGCCTCAAACGAGCTATTGCTGGCATCATACAGCCCCCTTTTTAAGGGACTTTTATGTTATTGCACCAGACTTGAGGGGTATGGGGGATAGTAATCGCTCATTAGATATTAAACAATATGCAAAAGATGAAATGTCGGAAGATATTTTTGCTGTAGCAGATGCTATGGGGATTGATTCTTTTTATCTAGGTGGACATGATTGGGGCGGTGCGATTGTGCAAGAAATGACCTTATTGAAACCTGAGCGGATTAAAAAGTTGATTGTCATCAATATGGTCATTATCAATAATCCGATTGGGCAACAAAAGGCACATGATGTCTTGGTCAAATACCTTTTCCGTTCTTCTTGGTATCAGTTTTTTATGAGTATTCAAGGGATGCCTGAGACGTTGATTGCTGGAAAAGAAGACTATTGGATACGATTTTTTAGTAGAGGCATTAGTAATCCTGTACCAGAAGATGCCATTGCAGAATATACTCGCTGTTATAAAATTCCAAATTCCATTACCACGGCTTCTAATATTTATAGAATGATACCTAAAGATAGAGAACGTTGGAAAGCAAATTATGAAGGAAAAGTCGTTGATGTACCGACTTTAATGATTCATGGTATCCTTGACCCTGTTATCATTAAAGAATATATCTTGGGTTCGGAGGAATTTTATTCTAACTTGACTGTAGAACGCTTGAAAGGCGGGCATTTTATTGTAGATGAACAACCTGAGGCAGTAGCAGGTTTGATGTCGAATTTTTTAAAGGAGAGATAGTGTCGGTTTAAGGACAGGTCAAGAATAATCTCAATAACTATTGGGGCTATTTTTGACCTCTCCCTAACGGAGGTAGACACGTCTAGAGCGAATTTATGATTGAATATATCGCTAAAACAGCCGTAGCTTTTGCCTTTTTTAATTCGAATAATGTGAGCTGGATGCTACTTATCCATTATTAATGAAAAATGGTTCTTTGAAAAATTTTGTGATTAGTCACCAGATGAGTTGTTTAAAACTAT
>CAYLSF010000287.1:0-7589 GCA_964385675.1 uncultured Saprospiraceae bacterium | reverse complement strand
GACTTATTTTCAACAAACAAAAATTTAGATCTTTATGACTCAAAAACATACTATGGGGTTGTCCTAAGAAATAATGAAATTGAAATGATAGAAACCTCAACTAAATCTCATTATTCTTATATATTTAAAATATTTAATATCAAAAACAATGAGGGGCAATATCAATTCAATACTTCCATATCTGAGGACAACCTCATTTATAATATTACAAACCATGAAAAATTACTAACTCCATTTTTTTTGTATAAAAAAATACAAAGTCAATCAAATGTTGTTAAAAATCTTAAACCAGGGCAGATTAGATATAATAACGGAGTATGGAAAATTTCCAAAAAAGCAACCATTGAAATAATAGCTAAATCATTGCAGGAGAAATTAAATCCTCCCAAAAATATCTCTAAATCCAAAAAGATAAAGCGATATAATCTTTATACATCCTTCCCTGATAGTAAAGGATTTTATAATAAAAATTGTTACAACAAAGAAAAGCCTAAGAGTTATTTTTTATTAAGAATAAAAGGTAATACAGGAACTTTTATTACAGTAAATCAAAAGCAATTTACGTACACAAAGCAACGAAAAAATTTACTACTTTCTGCTTGTGACATTGAAAATATCAATCATCCAGTTGGTAAGAAAATGATTGTAAAATTCACCACTATTAAAGAAGGTAAGATACAATATAAAGTTAACAGATGGATAATTACGCAAAAAGCAATTATTAAAATTCATAAAAAATAACCTTTTTAGTAAAAACTGACCGTTATGTCAACAAATTGTCTGTCATAAAGAATATATTTGTTAACATGTTTGAATAATTCACTCCACCTTCTTCAATTCCGTATCAATCTTACTCATCTTATCTACTGTAAACATATTCGGCATCATAGGAGCTAATTCTTTTAAAGGAAAATCAAACCCTGCTTTGAGTTGAGCCTCTGGAATTGAATTGAGGGCTGGCAAATATTTTAATATTACAGCCTTCGTTTTTGGATTATTCCACAGCTCTCCCAATTTAGAATTCAGACTATACTGCTTAGGATCAACTTGTGTCGCTGTGATATTATCCGCGGACTTCATTTTATAATTAAAATAATACGTTCCAGAACCGACTTTTGCAATTACAGTTGTTCCTGCTTGTTTGGCATCTAAAACTGAAGCACTTGATTTTACGGTAGAAACATCAATATTTGGCAAATAGACACTTGCCATTGTATTGGGTGGAATTTCAACATTTAATTCAAATTGCTCTTCTCTTCTTGTCCAATTTGAAGCAATTTTACCGTATGGACTCTTTAAACTGGCATTTACATAATTTAATACCTCATTTGTTTGAGGTTTGATGATAATATGTTTGTAACCTGGGAATTTTGGATCTGTATTGATACCTGCCACCGTGCGATACATCCAACTTCCAATAGCCCCATAAGCATAATGATTAAAAGAATTCATATCAGGAGTCTGATATTGTCCGTTAGGTTTTATCCCGTCCCAACGCTCCCAAATCGTTGTAGCCCCTTTTGTAACAGGATAAAGCCATGAAGGATACGTTTTTTGTAATAATAATTGATACGCCACATCTGCATAACCATTTTCAGTTAAAACATCACACAAATAAGGCGTTCCTAAAAATCCCGTTGATAAATGTGTATCTCTAGCTTTTATATCCGCAACTAATCGCTTTGCGGCTGCTTTCTGTAAGTTCTTGGGTATCAAATCAAAGGCAAGGGCTAAGGTATAAGCCGTTTGTGTATTAGGGCTTAATCGCCCGTTTTTAGATAAAAACTCGACTTGAAAAGCTGTCTTGATTTTATTAAAAAGGGTATTATATCGTTGAGCATCTGCTGTTTTATTGAGGACACTAGCCGTCTTTTCTAATATTTGAACGGAATGTGCAAAAAAGCAGGTTGCTAAAAAATCAGTATCGGTGTAAGCAGGTTTATCAGTCAATCTATGGTTTGGATTATAATATAACCAATCGCCAAAATGGAAGCCTGTACTCCAAATATAGTTGGGAGCTTGGTTTTCCATATATGTGACCCACTTTTGCATAGTTGTATATTGGTTTTCCAAAATTCGTTTATCACCATAGCTGAGATACATTTGCCACGGAATAATGGTTGCTGCATCTGCCCAACCTGTCGCATTAGCCGATTTCTTAGCCATGGTATTTGGTATCACCCACGGAATACTGCCATCCTCGCCTTGTTCGGCTGTCATATCTTTCAGCCATCGTGTAAAAAAAGAAGCCACATTCATGTTATAAGCCGCTGTACTTGCAAAAACTTGAGCATCTCCTGTCCAACCCAAGCGCTCATCTCGCTGCGGACAATCGGTGGGAATATCCAAAAAATTACCTCGTTGACTCCATTGAATATTTTTTTGTAGTTGATTTAAATCTCTGTCTGAGCAATTAAACTGTCCCGTTTCCTCCAAATCAGAATAAATCACAATTCCTGTTAAATTATCGACCGTCAATTCGCCAGGAAAACCAATCACTTGCACATACCGAAACCCTTGAAAAGTAAAGGTGGGTTCATAAATTTCTTCGCCCTCACCACTCAACGTATATTCAATTTTTTGAGTGGCTTTACGCAAATTTTGAGTATAAAAATTACCATCTTCTCCCAAAACTTCTGCATGCAATAAAGTTACCTTTTGTCCATAATTTCCTTTTACCTTTAATCGAATCCAACCCACCATATTTTGTCCCATATCTACTACTTTCTCACCTTTATCTGTTGCGAAAATCGACACAGGCTTGAGTTCTTTCATTTTTCGTATAGGTACACCTAAAGGGGCTACAAGCCGATTTTTATCATGATTCGCTATTGAAACCGATTGCCAATCTTTATCCTTGTAGTCGGGTAAATTCCAATTTTCTTTGAGTTTTGTACGGTCATAAACTTCTCCCATATAAATATCAGACATTAAAATTGCTCCTGTAGAAGCTTTCCAGTTTTCATCTGAAATAATTGTCTGCTTAGTACCATCTTTATATTCTATTTCTAATTGAAATAATAAACCAACTTTATCGCCGTAGATAAATCCCTCTCCTTTATAAGAAATATCTCCTTTATACCACCCCTCACCTACTCGAACACCTATGGTGTTTTTACCTTCTTGAAGTTGCTCTGTAACGTCATAAGTTTGATATTGTAATCGCTTTTGATAAGGTGTCCATCCTGGTGTAAACAGTTCATCCCCTACCCTCTCTCCATTGATAAATGCTTCATACAAACCATGTGCAGTAATATAAGCTCTCGCCTTTTTAATTGTTTTTTTATTATCAAATATAGTTCTTAATAATGCCACAGGATTACCATTGGGTTTTGCCAATTTAAAATTAGGCTCAATCCATTTGGCTGTCCATTGAGAAGGTTTTAATAAACCCATTTCCCAAAATGAAGGGGTACTCCATTCGGATTCATTTTTATGATTATCCCATACTCTGACTTGCCAATAACAACGTTGCCTTGATGTCATCATATTTCCTTCGTAAGAAATTAATACAGATTGATGACTTTCGATTTTTCCAGTTGACCAGATTAGGTTAGCCCCTCTTTTTAAATCTTCAATTGAGTTGGCTACTCGTATTTCATAGGCAGTTTGAAGGGTTTGCTTTTGTTCCGTTTTCAGTTTCCAGCTTAATCTTGGTTGTATTGCATCAATACCAATAGGGTTTTCTTTGTATTCACATCGTAGCTCATCTACTTTTAAACTTTGTCCAAAAATCCAGAATGGAATTATTAGAAATAACCCTATCCAACTTGTTTTCAACATATTATATACGTGTACTTGTTTTAATAAATTTATAATAAAAAAAATATTTAAACATCTATTTTATAATTAATTAAAGATAATACATCTCATTTTTTTAGCCAAAAACTATTTTGATAATTATCAAAATGCGTCATCGATAATGTTAAAAAACAAGTAATCTAAAAGACACTTTTATAGGACAATAAACTTTTTATTTGGAAAAATTGTGTATTTTAAAGGTATAATTTAAATCAAAGGTCTTAAATAACAATTTTATGAAGTACTTATACCAATTTAGCGTTATATTATTTGTAGCTATTTTATTTACTTCTTGTGATCAATTTGAGCAAGATTTTGAAAAGGAAGAATGGAGAACTATTCTAGGTCCATCACAACTTTTAGAGAGAATGGAAACGCCTGTTTTCTTTCATGTATTGGAAAGAGATGTAGTTACTAATGAACAAAAAGGATGGATTGTTGATAAGGCAGGAAAAGTACGTACTTATGCTGCGACAACCCTTTCTACCAATTTTCATGATAATTCAAGATGTACAAATAATCAAATAAAGACTTTACTAAATGTAAGTGACATTGAGGTAGCGACTTTGGACGAACAAGATTTATTCCAGAAAGTAAGTTTCATAAGTTTAGTAAATGGTAGCATGTTGAATGATAAAGTTACCAATAATAATAACACAAAAGTAGTCGAATTTTATGCTTTTCAGAAAGCAACTACTAGTAATACAGGCTGTGATGATACAAGAGATGGTCACTCTTGTGGCGGCGGTGCTGTATCAAATGCGACAAAGGAAAGCAGTTATGATGTCGTATTTTTGAAAGCAGAAGGTAATTATAATCATGCAAATGAAGGTACACAAGCTGTTCAATTAGTAGAATGGTTGAAAGGACTTCAAGAGCAAGAAAATCTGTAAATTTCCTTCGCATTTGCATATAATTTGTTATTGATTTCAGATATAATTTATGTTAAAATGTTATTGTGAAACAGTCTAGTGTATCAGCATTAGACTGTTTTTTTGTTTAAAGAATTTATCCCTAACTTGTAGTAATTAGAACACTACAGTACGTTTTAACCATACACACCTTTTTAAGTAAAAATTACATCTAACCTTATTAAACATTCACTAATATTATGAGTAGTAAATAATAGGTGTGCGGTTATAAGCACTTCACACTTACTACCTACTACTTCATACTTAACATTAATATTATGCGTATTTTTTGGATCATCTTATGTCTTTTTGTAGGCTTACCCGTTTTTGGACAGTTTGAAAAAGAGCAAACTGTAGAAACTAAAATTGAGAAAGTAAAAATCTGTATGAGAGGTGCAGAAATTATTCGAGAAAAAACTGTTAATTTAAGCACAGGGCGGCATAAACTAATCTTTTCGGGTTTATCCCCTACCATCAATCCTCAGAGTATTCAAATTACAGCGACTAATGATGTAAACGTACTTTCAGTTACCAGTCAAATTAACTTTTTAAAACCTCAGCCTGAGAACCCAAAGGCACAAGTTTTTAAAGACTCTGTTGAATTATTGAATATTGAAAAGCAAACCTTAACGGATCAAATAATTGCTTATGATTTGGAAGAAAGAATGCTAAAGGAAAATCAAAAACTCTCCGGTTCACAAACAGGTTTAACTGTAGCGGAATTAGCTAAAGGAGCAGATTTTTATCGACAACGATATAAAGAAATCTATCAAGTTCGCTCAAAATTGAGACGAGAGCAACAAAAGGTCAAACTAACGATTCAACGCCTTCAACGTCAAATCAGTCAATTAACAACTGGGCAAAATCGTAATACCTCTGAAATCTATGTGGCAGTCAAGACAGATAAAGTCACTACTTCGAGTGTTAAAGTTCGCTATGTTGTCAATGACGCAGGGTGGTCACCGATTTATGATTTAAATGTAGAAGATTTAGATAAGCCTATCAATTTAAAATACCGAGGATTAGCGTACAATAATACTGGTGTGGATTGGGAAAATGTAAACATCGTACTCTCTACTTCCGATCCAAATGCAAGTGCATCGAAGCCTACCCTAAAACCTTGGCGATTAAATTATTATACGCCTCAGGCTCTAAAAGGAAGTAATTTCAATAATTATCGCTCTAATGTAATCCAACAGAAAAATGACCTACAATTATTTAATCGATCTGATAATAGTAATGTAGGGTCAACCGTAAATGCAGGAACAACCAATATTAGATTTGAAACCATAGAAATAGCAGAACTCACGACTGATTTTGAAATCGAGGAAACGTATTCTATCCCTTCCGATAGAAATCCTTACTCTATTGACATCAATGAACATGATTTATCCGCTAGTTTCAAACACTTTGCTGTTCCTAAAATGGATAGAGATGCCTTTTTAGTAGGTAGTGTAATGGGTTGGGAAAAGTTAGACCTAATTGATGGCCCTATGAATGTTTATTATGGCGATAGTTATATTGGTTTATCAGACTTATATACAAATGGTTTAGGGGATACTTTAGATTTATCGTTGGGACGTGATAAAAAAGTATTAGTCAAGCGAGCAAAGCTAAAAGAGTTTAGCAAAAAGCAATTTTTAGGTAGCAACCAAATTGCGACTTATACCTATAAAATCACGGTAAAAAATAATCGAAATCAAGCCGTTTCTATTGATTTGGAAGATCAAGTTCCTGTCTCTACGAATAAAGAAATTACAGTAGATATAAAAGATATTTCAAATGCTAAATTATATGATTTGAGTGGGAAATTGGTTTGGAAACTCAACTTGCAACCAGGTGAAACGAAAACGGTTAAGTTTACTTATTCTATCAAATATCCGAAGAATAAGCAGGTTAGGTTGGAAAGACGGAAGCAAATCGTTACCCCTAGGTATCACTAGAATATTGAAGTATTGAAGTTGAAGTATGAAAAGTAGTAACACTTTAGGTCATCAATACTTTAACACATTTTTTGCGTAAATTCGCTAAAAATTTCGCAATTATGGAATACAAAACATTATTAACAACCTTAGAAGATGGCGTCCTGTTGGTTACCATCAACCGACCTAAAGCGCTAAATGCTTTGAATAAGCAAGTATTTACGGACTTAGATGATGTATTTGAAAATTATGCTCCTTCCATTAAAGGATTAAAAGGCGTAATCATCACAGGAAGTGGCGAAAAAGCCTTTGTTGCAGGAGCCGATATTGCTGAATTTACACAGTTGGATTATGAAATGGCAACAAGATTGGGGCAGCGAGGACATGATATTTTAAATAAAATTGAAAACTTTTCAAGACCAGTGATTGCTGCTGTAAATGGTTATGCATTGGGCGGAGGATGTGAATTGGCAATGGCTTGTCACATGAGAGTTGCTAATGAAAAAGCTAGATTTGGACAACCTGAAGTTAACTTGGGAGTTATTCCTGGTTATGGTGGTACACAGCGATTGACTCGCCTTGTGGGTAAAGGTAAAGCAATGGAACTGATCTTAACTGCCGATATGATTAAAGCTGATGAAGCGAAAACTTTAGGTTTAGCCAATCATGTAGTACCTGTGGGGCAAGCTGTAGCAAAAGCAACAGAAATCATTCAAAAAATAGCGACTAAAGCACCGCTTGCTATTTCTAAATCAATTGCCTGTATCAATGCCTATTTTGAAGGCAATGGTTTTATAAAAGAAGTGGATGAATTTGGAAGATGCACAGAAACAGAAGATTTTAAGGAAGGGGTTGCTGCTTTTTTAGAGAAGCGGAAAGCGACTTTTAAGGGGGCTTAAAGTCAATAAAACATCATTAAGTTAGGAAAAGGGTAAGTAGGTATAAACTACTTGCC
>CAYLSF010000286.1:0-7636 GCA_964385675.1 uncultured Saprospiraceae bacterium | reverse complement strand
CCTTCAATTTCACCAGTCAACGACCGCAACTTATGAATAGCCTTTCTCTCAGCAAGAGCTGTCTTAATATGACGATCTATTGAATCCAAAAATCTCGCTTTAGTTATCTAGCCTTTGCAAATACATCTGAATCGTATTTTGCAAACCATAATAGAGGGCATCAGCGATTAAGGCATGACCAATAGATACTTCTAATAAGTTTTCAATATTATTATTATAAAAAGATAAGTTTTCTAAACTCAAATCATGTCCTGCATTGATGCCAATACCAATTTCATTAGCTACTTTAGCAGCATTGATATGTGATTCAATTGCTTTATGAGGGTTCTCTAGATACATTTTTGCATAATCCCCTGTATAAAACTCAATTCTATCTGCTCCAACTGCTTTTGCACCTTCCACCATTTTTTCTATTGGATCCAAAAAAATAGATACCCTTATCCCAGCTTCTTTTAATTGTGTAATCCTATCTTTTAAAAAATCATGATATTTAATAGTATCCCAGCCTTCACTAGAAGTCAATACTTCAGGACTATCAGGTACAAGTGTACATTGATGTGGCTTATTTTTTAAAACCAATTCCATAAATTTTGGAATAGGATTTCCTTCTATATTAAATTCAGTAGTTACTAAATTTTTTAAAATAGGAACATCACTATAGCGAATATGACGTTCATCCGGTCTAGGATGTACGGTAATACCTTCTGCACCGTATGCTTCACAATCCCTTGCGATTTGATATAAATTTGGAAAGTTACCTTTTCTCGAATTCCTTAGTAGTGCAACCTTATTGATATTTACACTCAATCTACACTGACTCATTTTTATTAATTTTTGGGTGTAAGGTGTAAGGTTCGAGGTGTAAGGCAGAAATACATAGTATCACATACCCTTAAACCTTAAACCTTAAACCTTAAACCTCATTCAGTATTTTCCGCAAAAGTATATTAAAAGTCAATAGAAGATAAGAGAAATCAAATTTTTTAAGGAAAGATTAAAATTGCTCGTAAGTTTTAGCTAATGTAAAATGAAAAGTAGTCCCCTCCCCAAATTCGGATTCTACCCAAATATCACCATTATGCTGTTCTACTATTTTTTTACAGGTTGATAGTCCTAAGCCAATACCTGCATAGGTTTGTTTGCTGTGTAGTTTCTTAAAGGTTTCAAATATCACATCAAAATATTCTTTTTCAATACCAATTCCATTATCCGCAATAGAGAATTGCCAATGCTCGTCCATATCTACACAATCTATGCAAATAATACATGGGGCGTCCTTCTTTCTAAATTTAATCGCATTAGATACTAAGTTTTGAAATAACTGAATCAATTTAATTTTGATCCCCATAAGTTCTTCAGGAATATCTAATTCTACTATATTTGCTTCACTTTCTTCGATTTGTTGATACAGATTTTTTCTAACCGTTGTTATCAAATGCTTTCCTCCAATCATTTCATACTCAATATCATCAGTTACTTTAGAAAACTTAGAGAAATTCAGTAGTTCATTAATCAAATAATTCATGTACTGCGTACCCTCTACAATAAAGCTAATATACTCCGAAGTAGTCTTATCTAATTTTTCTTGCTTCTTCAATCTCCTTGATAAAAGCTGTGTAAAACTTGTAATATTTCTTAGTGGTTGCTTCAAATCATGTGAGGCTAGATTTGCATACAACTCTAGATCTTCATTGGATTTTTTTAGTGCAGCGGTTCTATTTACAACCTTTAGTTCCAAAGTTCTACTATAATCTTTTAGTTTCTTTTGAGCAGCAGCTAAATCATTTGTTTTACTAATAATATCTACCTTTTGTCTTTCAATATGTTCATTCTGAAATTGTAATAATAAATTATCTTTCCTACGCTGATCATTAGTTAGCCATAATACCACTACGAATATAATTACTAGAATTAACCCACCGATTAGTGCCGCATTCTGAATTTTTTGACGCTCTATGATTAACTCGCTCTTTAACTCTTTCTCTTTGAGCAATTCGTTCTCTTGTTCTTTTTTAAACACTTCAAAATTACCTTGCAACCGCCCTATCTTTTTATACATATCAATATTCATAAGTGTATCTCTCATATCTACGTAAGTGCGCTGCATTAATAAGGCATCTTTATATTTCCCTTGGCCTTCTAATGATCTTGCTATATGCAAATAAGAAGCGAGTTCTACGCTTTTACGCTCATTAATCATTGCATAAATTCTTGCCTTATCAAGATAGTTTTCTGCTTTTTTGAATAATTCTAAGCCATTATTAGCCTGTCCCAAAATCATGTAGCACTCTGCCAGCATTCCTTTATTTCCTAGTGATTTATAATATTTATATCCTTTTTTGGCAAAGTATTCTCCTTTCGTATAATTTTTTTCCGCTAAATATACCTTAGCAATATTTAGGGTTGTAAATGCTAATCCCTCATTATCGTCTAATCGCTTATATAGTTTGACATTTCTAAATAAATAGGTTAATGCTTTTTCGTATTTTTTTTCTTTAGTGTTAATTTCTGCTAACCTATTGTAAGCAACGCCCTGCCCTCTTAGATCTTTCAGTTTTTTCCTCAAATCAAGCGCTTTCTTCGCATACTCCAGTGCTTCTTGAGAATTATTTCTAGCTAAAGCATTAATACTCAAACTATTATAACAGTAAGCAATTCCTCTTTCATCATTTAGTGCTTCAAAATTTTTCAATGATTTATAATAATTATCTAAAGCCTCGGAATATTGATTTCGCCAACTCATCACTACACCTATATTATGATAGTTGTAAGCCTCTTGCTCAAAGTTTTTATATTCCTTTGCTTGTTCTAACGCTTTTTGATAATATTGATAGGCTTTTTGATAATCTCCTAATTTTTGGTGAGCTACTCCTATGAAACCTGTAGAACGGGGAATATCATACATATACCCAATACTTTCTGCTAATTTTATCGCTTGTTTTGCATAATGAATGGTTTGTTGAGGCTCAGAATTACGATATTTCCATGCTAGTTCATTTAAGGCATTCACTTTATTACTATCAGCAGGAATAGTTTTAATGGCTTGTCGCAAACTATCTACCGAATTTTTGGTAGCATAGAGTGACAAGCTAACTAATAAAACCATTAGGGTGATAGTAAATCTCATTATGACTTTGTTGTGACTATACGTGTACTTAATTTATTCCTTCGATACGAGGAGGTATTATATCATTTTCCAAAAAACATACCGTTTTTAAGCTGTTATTTTGAACACACAAGGAAAGTGATTCAATACTTAAAACATCATTACCAAAATACATTAATTATCAACACATTAAAACAATTAAAAAATCATAATATGTTAATTTAACATTCTTTGTATCAGAAATGACATATTTATTACCCTTTCCATGTTAATTGAGGGGTGGTAATGTTTTGTTCTAAAACTTTAGCAGCTTGTAGGGAGGAAACTACATGATTCAGCATTTGCTCGCTAACCCAAGAATGAATCGCCCATTCTGTACGAGCGTACCAAGCTTCTACGTCTGAAAGTTTTTGATGATACCGTTGGCTAACTAATGGAATCATATCCAAATTATGCATAAATCTATCCGTAGCATCATGGATAGTTCTAAGAATTCTGATAACTGATTTAGGGTCTTTTTGCAAAATTTTATCTGTAGCTGCAATAACAAAACAGGGCCAGGGGGTTAAATATTCTCCTATTCGTTTAAGTTGCCCAGCATCTACATAAGGTTTTGTTGTATATTTTTCCCAATAAAACACATCGGTTTCCTGTCGTTGAAGAGATTCTAATGCCCCATCTAAATTTTTAATGATATTAAATTGAGATTTTTGAATTTGTTGTGCCTGACTATTTGCATCTACAATAGCCATAAGATGAGAGCCTGAACCAAAGCGACTTATAGCATATTTTTTATCATAAATATCTTCATGGTGGGTAAGCGAATTATTCGCTCCAGTATGAATCCCCCAAATTAATGGAGATATGACATAATTACTTATTATTTTACTAGGATTTCCCTTTATGATTGATTGAGTAATCCCTTCGGTGAGTAAGATACAAAGATCGGTTTCATCATTTTCAAGGGCTTTTGTCATTTGCCCTGTTCCACCTTTATAGGTAATCCATTCTATGTTTACGCCTCTTTTTTCAAATTCTCCTTGCTCAATGGCTAAATGAATAGGTAGGTTAAAATGTTCTGGTACACCTCCAATTCGGATAGTTTTACTTTTCATACTGTAAAATTAATGCTAATTCAATTGTTATAAAAAGTAAAGTACTATAATTGTTTTATTCATAAACTAAGGTATTGATGTGCTGTCGTTCAAATTACATCAATGCAACAGCACACAAACACTAAATCCTTTATTTCACAACATCAGCATCTTCAATATTTCCTTCATTCTGTTGCTTTCCTAAGTAGTTTGGTAAGTCCATACCTGCCATATTAAATAAATCACTTAACGGAGGAACAGATTTGTATAAACCCGATACAAATTTAGAAGTAGAATTTCCTTCGCCTTCATTTTGTCCACCTTCCCAAACGGTAACTTTATCAATCTTAATATTTTTAATCGCTTCTACTTGTGTTTTCACCAATTCTGGTAATTTATCTGCAATCATCAATAAGACCGCATCTTTAGAATCTTGACCAGCCGCTTCTACAATTTTATCAAAACCTTCTGCTTGCTTACTCAATATTTCATACAAACCAGCAGCTTCTGCCTGCTTAATCGCTAAGATAGCATCTGCTTCCCCTTTTGCCAGTCGTCGTTGACGTTCCGCTTCCGCTTCTGCTGCAATGATTGTTTTTTGCTGTTCAATTTTAGCATCTACTAAGGCATCCGCTTCTTGTGTAGCCATTTCTCTTTTGGCACGAGCGGCCTCTGCTTGCTGCTCGGCAAGATAGGCTTCCTCTAAAGCTTTTGCTGCTTGAATCTTCTCAGAAGCTACCGCTAGTTTTAAGGCTTCTGCTTCTTTTGAACGTCTATCCGATTCAGAGTTTGCAATTGTAATTTTGGCTAGGTTTTCCCCTTCAATCGCTTTTGCCTGTGCAGCGGCTACTTTTACTTTTTCATCTGCTTTTGCTTGTGCTGCACCAATAGAACCATCTCTATCCTTTTCTGCTACGCTTTTCTTTGCATCATTGATCGCTTTTGCTGCTGCTTCTTTACCCAATGCTTCAATATAGCCCGATTCATCATGAATATCCGTTACGTTTACGTTAATCAGTTTTAACCCGATTTTCTTCAATTCCGTATCTACATGTGAGTAAACCGTATCTTGGAATTTATCTCTATCCGCATTGATTTCCTCAATATCCATCATCGCAATAACGAGACGCATCTGACCAATAATAATATCCTGAGCTAAATCTCTAACTTGCCCTAAAGGCTGCCCTAATAAACGATCGGCTGCATTATTAACAACACCATCTTGTGTAGAAATACCTACGGTAAATCTTGAAGGTACATTGATACGGATATTCTGCTTACTCAATGCACTTCTCAAATCCACATCAATAGAAATTGGTGTTAAATCTAAATAGTCATAATCTTGAATCACAGGCCATACAAATGCTGCTCCACCATGAATACATCGGGCGGATTGTCCTTTTCCTGTTTTACCATAAATGACTAAAACTTTATCAGAAGGGCAGCGTCTGTAGCGTGAAACAAACCACATGAGCATTAAAAAAGCAAGTCCGATTGACCCTAACGTTATTATTAATAATGGTTCCATATTTTAAATTTTGATTGTTATTATATAAATGGTTTTATTGTTGTCGCCTATCGGCTTATTGTTATATTGTTTTTTCTTATAGGAATCGGGAGTCTTATTATTAGCTATCTAACTAAATTTAAGTAATTGTTAGTCAGACGATTATTTAAAAAAATCTACAACATAAATGTATAAATTATTGACTAACAACTGAGTAACTAAGCAACTAATAACCATAATTTAATACCCTTCATTCAAATACTTATCAGCAGGTTCTACTACTAATACATTATCATCCACAATCTCTATCACCCTGACAGAAGAGCCTGTTGGCAATTGTTCTCCTTCCAGTGTAATAGCTTCCCATTCTCTCAAATTTCCATTAATATTTAATGTGATTTTACCTTGCCCTTTAGAGCTGGCGGGAATTCTTAAATATACCGTTCCGACCGTATCTAGTGCGTCATAAGGATCGACTACTTTACCATCATCTGATAATCTTGAGAAGGCATACATCATATAGCCAACTATAGTCATAGCTACTGCCCCTGCTAAAGCTCCTACTCCCAAAGCAACAAATGCTGAACCACCTCCATTTAAAACGCTCACGCCTGCCCATCCAAAAAAGGTAAAGAAAGCAATAAAGCCTCGTACGGAGAATACGGTAAAGTCTGCATCCATAGACTCTATATCTGAGCCTACATCCAAATCTGTATCGGTATCAAAATCAAGTCCTATGAGACTGAGGATAAATTGAATGAAAAACAATACACTAAATACAATAGAAATGCCCCAAAAGACCTTTTCTACACCATCTAATGCTGCCCACCATTCACCTAATATTAAGATGTACATAGTTCTGTTATTTTTTGGATCATCTTGAACTATTCAAGTTGACTGTGTCTTGAATTCAATTTTAAAAATTCTATATCTGGCATCTACAATTTCTTGATTGGGCAAGCTGAATTATGTAAACATAATGAAGTTAGGAAGAAATCTAAGAAGTAGTTAAAAGTTTCGACTTTCGGCAATCGACTTTCGACAATCGACAATTGATTTTCGACTTTTGGCGTTTTAACATTGATTAACGCTAATCAAATAACTACTAGAATATAACTAAATAAAAAGCGATTGACAGACTGAAGAATCAGTTTATCAATCGCTTGATTGTGTTTAGCTTGATCTGAAAAAATATCAAATCAATAATTATTAAGTTTAAAAGTTACCAATATCTTCTAGCTTTTGCTTCACGCCTTCTACTACACCTTGCTGTTCTTCTATTTGCATTTCTGTTTGTTCTTGAGTAGATACATTTGTACCGATTTCTTCTTCGGCTTCCATGATTTTTTGCTTCCAACTCTCAATATTAGCCTCTAATGTAGCTTTACGCTTTTGTAATTTCTTTAATTTAGATTGCATCTTTTTTAAGCGTTTTTGCTCTGCCTCTAATTCTTCATTTACTAAATAAGACTTTACCTCTAATGCAAATTTTAGTAAGATTTTCTCACCAGTAGCATACCCATCAGGATGATCCATAGAGTTCAAATAAGCTCCACCTAAATCAAACCATACCTTAATTAATCCACCTTCTATTTTAGCATATACATCTACAGCGTTTGTACTCATTCCTGCAATGGAAGCATTATCAGAAAAGTATTCTTTGGTTTTGCGTACCCTTTTCGTCTTTCCATATTGCTTCATATATTTTGCCCACAACTTACCAAAGGTCTTTATGTTACCTTCTGTTGGTATTTCAATAGATAAAGCATTATTTGTTCCTTCACTCATATTAGCTTCACCCTCCATTACTTGAGCAAAAGCAATTATTGTCATTAATGAAAATGCTAGTGTTAATCCGAAAACTTTTTTCATAGTGTTGTTATTAGTAGTTAGTAATTAGCTATCAATAATTAATTGAAAAAATTAATT
>CAYLSF010000285.1:0-7645 GCA_964385675.1 uncultured Saprospiraceae bacterium | reverse complement strand
GAATGGAAAACCTCTGCAGGTAGATATTTTCAATTTGTAAGCCAAGTAATAGAATTTAATTCATTAGGAGTCAATGATCCGATTTGGGTAATGGCAGATGATGAGATAGGGAATCCTGTACTCGAAGTAGATCAGTTTTCAATGGGATTATTGGGTACGTACAAAGGGTTTCAATTGGATGTAGAAGGTTATTATAAAAAGATGACAGGTTTAACGTCTTTATCTTTAAGTTTTGGAGGACTTCAAGAGCAAGAAAATGCTTTTTTGACAGGAGAAGGAGTGGTTGCAGGATTAGATATACTGCTGA
The DNA here is from genome assembly GCA_964385675.1 of uncultured Saprospiraceae bacterium. GTDB lineage: Bacteria > Bacteroidota > Bacteroidia > Chitinophagales > Saprospiraceae > CAYLSF01. The sequence continues at coordinate 7,338 of CAYLSF010000285.1, read as the reverse complement.
AAAAGAGATGGAGAAAATATACATCTTGGTTGAGTTACACCTTGAGTAATATACAATATCGTTTTGATGGTTTAAATAGTGGAGAATTTTTTGCTGCATCTCATGATCATCGACATAATCTATCTTGGATACATATATTTAATTTGAACAATTTAGATATTTCAGTAGGTTGGAATTTTAGAACGGGTTTGCCTTATACTGATGTAATTGATATAGAAGAAGTTGTTGATGGGACAGATATTAATTACAACTTATTATATGGTGCTACGAATCAAGAAAGATTATCCAATTATCATCGACTAGATATTTCTTTTATGTATAAGATTCAACCAAAATCCAGAGCTTGGAAAGGAACGATTGGATTATCTTTTTTTAATGTTTACAATAGAGTAAATGTAGCGAATACCAACTTCTTTATTGGTTATCCTGATGTAAATGATAATGAATTGATTTTGTATCAACAAGACAGAACATTATTAGAATTTACACCTAATTTTATGGTTAAAGTACGATGGTAAATTAAAAAAGGCTTTACCAAAGCTGGCAAAGCCTTTTCTAAAACTAAAATATTAATACTATTATTTCTGAATCGTAACCTTACGAGTCACTACACCTTCTTCACTTCTGAAAGTAACAAAGTAGAAACCAGGTACTAAATCAGTAGCATCTACAGGTAAGTTAGTTTGACCTGCTGCAAAGTTATTAGCACTCAAAGTTCTTACTCTTTGACCTAAAGCATTCATTAATTCAATATTTAATTTTTTAGACTCTTCTAAGTTAAATTGAATTGTAAACTGATCGCTAGTAGGATTAGGGAAGATACTTAAACTTTCTTCCAAGTCAACATTCTCTGTATTAACCGTATTAAATGTTTTAAAATCCAATCCTTCACCTGAACCAAAAGAACCACCGGAAATAAGTACCGTACCAGAACCATCAGTGATTGAGTAACTTCCATTACCATATCCACAACAAATACCATCACCGAAAGAATCATAAATATTGAAGGAATAACATTCACCATCTTGAAGATTCATTTGAACGGTATAAGTTGAATTTGATGAATATCCATCACCACTATATACTACAGCCCCAAATCTATCAACAACTTCCCAAGATGTCTCTGAAGCATATTGATCTGTTGTTAAAGATAAAGTCATAAATGCATCGTATTCAGTTAATGAGTTTAAGTCCACTACGCTGAATTGATCACTACCTGTGTTATTTCCTGGAATACCATCTGTAACACCATTTGGCTCACTTACTGTTACATTAATAAAATTATTATTAATTACAGGATAATTAACAGAAGGTAAATCAATGATGACTTCTTCTAAAGAAGAAATTTTACCCGTCCAATTATAAGTACTGTTTGCAGCACTGTTGAAAGAGTAGTCAAACTTCAAACTTGTAATATCATTAATACCATTATTAAATACTTTAACTTTAGGAGATACGGCTGGACTACATAAAGCTTTATCTTGTCCTGTACCAGTAGCATCTACACTTAAAATTTCTACTTCCTCTGCTAATGTAGGTGTAGCATATTTGCTGTAAGCTGCTTGCAATACTTCTTTTGTAGTATTATCTTGAATGAAAACAACAACAGCTAATTGGTTAGTTTGATATACATTAGAATGTGTCCAAGAATCATTGTAAGTAATATCATCACCAACATTCATTGCTGCAGGAAGTGCTGTACCATTGGCACTAGGCATCATTTTTTTCATTACACTGTAAAACTCTGTTTCACCATTTGAGCCAGGAGCTTGATTGAAAAGGATTTCTCTTTCAATAATAACGGTATGCATTACAGCATTCTGAGTTAGTACTTGAGCGTTAGCAGTAGCTGTTACTTGAAATTCTACAGCTGAACCATCAGCACTCATATTGTGAGCGACAGTGATATCAAAAGGAGAAGCAACTGCAGCACGAGTACCTACAGAACCATCATTTACATTTGAAGGAGAACCTACGTCAGTACCATCAATAACTGAGTTCGGTACACCGTTTACACCGTAGTAGTTTACACGTGCTTGTACATCCGTCGTATTATGATTATACATTGGATCTGTACCTGGCCACCATGTTTGATATTTAATGGCTACAATAGGTTGATTTGTTGAGTTTAAATAAGCCATTAAAGCTGGATTCAAAGAAGCACAGGGCCCACAAGAAGCTTGCGTGTAATGCTCAAGTAATACAGTACGGTTTTGTGCTTGAATACCAACTGTCATTAAAATAGCTGCGAATAGTAAAAGAACTCTTTTCATAAAATGTGTATTTCAATAAGTTTTAAAAATAAATAAGTAAATCGAAGTTACTACAAATGTCAACATCTGACAAATTTTTATGAACAATTACTTGCGTTTTATAGTATTTTGTTTTTTTAACTATGTTAAAATGTCAAATAGGTGACAATACTGTTTTGAGGACAATAATTAAAAAAAGACAACTCATTTGAGTTGTCTTTTTTTAATTAGACTGACTTTTACTTTGCATAGCAAACTACCGTTCTAAGATTAAGAATTCCGTTCTACGATTTGCTTTTCTACCTGCTTCTGTTTCATTATCGGCGATAGGCTGATTTTCACCAAAACCCTTTGCGACTAGACGTTGACTGTTAATACCTTCAGCGATAAGATAATCGACTACTGCAACTGCTCGTTTAAATGATAGTGTTTGATTATCGGCGTTTTCGCCTACATTATCAGTATGTCCATTGATTTGAATCTTCATTTTGGGGTTTTCAGTTAACAAGGTTTGTAGATAACTTAATTCAGCTTTTGAACTTTCTTTAAGGTCGGCAGAACCTGTTTCAAAGAATATATTTTTCAGTACAACAGGCTTTGCTTTTTTAGGTGGTTTTGTAGTGATTGGTTTATCTGCAATAGGCTGATCAATTGTACTTGGCGGTAATTTTTGTAAGGGAACATCCATTAAAATAGGTTCATCTACAGATTGAGGAGCAGTCAACTCAAAATTTTCAGAATAAAAAATATAGCCTTTCTTAGAGACATTAAGAGCATAGTTATCACCGCTAGGTAAGCAAACTAAAAAATCACCTTTAGCTGTAGTAAAAGATTCGGTATAAGTGTAACCCGTACTCAATTGTATAACCTGTACCTTCGCTTTTAAAGCTTCTTTAGTTTCATCGTCAAATACATTCGCCTTCACATAAGTTACTGGGTTAGGTCGGATCTTAGGGGGCATTTCAAAACTGTATAAATCCGTTGCTCCTTTTGAATCTGACTTATCAGACGCAAAATAACCCATATTGCCATCTAAACTAACTACTAGACTCCCTTCGTCGGCATTAGTATTAATAGGGTAGCCCAAGTTTTTAGGCTCACTCCATTTTCCTTCTTTATCTCTTTGACTATAATATAAATCAGCCCCTCCCATGCCTACACGACCTGTAGAACGAAAATATAATGTTTTCCCATCAGCATGGATAAAAGGAGATTCATCACTACTTTTAGTATTGATTACATTACCTAAATTGATGGGTTTCATCCATTTACCATTTTTTAGGCGATAGGTGACCCAAATGTCCTTCTTACCTTTCCCTCCATTACGAGAAGAAGAAAAATATAAAGTTCGACCATCAGCAGATAAAGAAGGCTGAGCCTCCCACGCTCTTGTATTTACTGGATAACCCATATTTTGAGGCGTTGTCCATTCTCCATTTTTCAACTCTGAATAATATAAATCGCAACTCCCAAAATCATTTTGTCTGTTACAAACTGTATAAACTAACAATCGACCGTCAGCGGAAATACTCTGAGCTCCCTCATTATCGCTCGTATTAATTGGTTCACCTAAATCCGTTCCTGCTTGCCAAACGTTGTCTATTTTTTTACTTACATAAAAATCTTCTTGCCCCATAAGTCTTCTCGTATAAATCATTGTGTTGCCATCTGCCGTTAAGGAAGGGAGGTATTCTGCATGTTCTGTGTTTAGGTCACCTAAATTTTTAGGATTAAAAGGCACAGGGTTTTTGACGGCTTCTGCTGCAAATTCACTATTGGCTAATAGTTTTTTTACCTTATTGGTTAAACCTTTAGATTTTTGTGGATAAGTTAAAAATTGCTTTAAGTGACCGATGGCTTCTTCATATTTGCCTAATCTAACCTCTAAAGCTCCTAATACATAAATGGCTCTTGGGTTATAATCAGGAGCTAGATTTACTGCTTTCTCAAAATTCACTTCGGCTTTTTTAAATTGATTTAAAGCATAGTGAGAATCTGCTAGATAGAGCAAGGCATCTATAAAATTTGGGGTTTTTTTTAGCGTTTTTTCAAAAGCTTTAATCGCTTTTTCATATTGGTTTCTTCTACTTAATTCTCTAGCAGCATTGTAGGCTTCTAAGGCCTCTTCTGAAGCATTCTCCAATGTAACATAGTCTTGGGATAAGGCTGTGTGAACTATAAATATATTTATGATCAGGATGATAATTCTCATGTTTTGAAACTTTCAATTAATAACGTTGAAAAAGTAATAATAGGTGTATGACATGGTTGGTAAAATTGAATTGAATTGAATGATGGATACTTTTTTGTCCGAAAAATGTATTAAAAAGCTTTAAAATGTTAAAAAATAGGATGATGAGACAGTAGTAATTGTAGAATTAGCATCGTTTTAGTATCTAGAAATATCTTATACTTACATTTTATTTTAATAAATTTATTAGGCTAGAATCAACAATGAAAAAATTACAATTAATGATGATGGTATTGATGGTATTCATCATATCACTTCAACTCAATGGTCAAGATTTCTTGAAAAAAACAACCACCATTTATTTGGTTAGACATGCAGAAAAGGCAAAAGATGGTACAGCTGATCCGAAACTTAGTGAAGCAGGTAAAGCACGCTCGATGGCGTTAGTTTATACACTTCAAGAAGATACGTTGGATGCTGTTTTTTCTACTAATACATTAAGAACAAAAAGTACAGGTTATCCTATAGCAGATTATAATAATTTGGAGGTGAAATTGTATGCCCCTAGAAATCAGCATATTTTTCTAAAAAATACAATTCAACAGTATGAAGGAAAAACCATATTAATAGTAGGACATTCCAATACAATTCCTAAAATGCTGAATCTATTGTTGGGTGAAGATAGATATCAACAATTTAAGGAAAATCAATATAATGACCTATTTTTGGTACAAACTACTGGAATTGGGCAATCAAAAGTGCATCATTTTAAATATGGTAAACATCCTGAGGAACCTATAATGTATAATATAGACGACGATAAATTAGCGGTAAAAGGTTATGATGTCGTTTCTTATTTTGAAGATAATAAAGCAGAGGAAGGAACATCATTTTATTGGACTACCTATGATGGAGCAATATATTACTTCGCTACAAAACAACATTTACAGATGTTTACAGAAAACCCAACTAAATATTTACCCAAATATGGAGGATGGTGTGCTTACGGAATGTCATTAGATAAATCTAAAGATGGCTATTCGCCCAATAAGTATCCAATTGATCCTAAAAGTTTTACAATAATAGATGGCGAATTATATCTATTTTATAATGCAGGCGGCTACGATGCTTTAAAACTTTGGAAAAAAGATGAGCAAAGACGAAAGGAACAGGCAGATAACTTTTGGAAGAAAATTGTAAAATAATCCAAGTGTATGATGAGGAGTTTTTGAAAGATTCGTCTATAGTTAAATTTCATTATTGCAATGAGTTTAATTATTTTTGTGTGTATTATTTTCTTGAGTTTAAGGTAATCTTTTATTTTACTCAGATGATGATTTCTAATAATATTTTTTTGATATAAATTCAAATTACCTATGAAACAGTTACTTGTAATTCTATTTAGTGCTTTTGTAATCGCAAGTTGTATTCCACCAGGAAAAGTAGTTCAACGTGTAGAAGGTAAACACTTTGGAGCTACTATTTCTGATAAAGGAGCTATTTCCTATGATGCTTTATTGACTAAATTAGAAAAAGCTGAATCTTTAGAAGATGTAAAAGTCAGAGGAGAAGTTAGTGGCGTGTGCAAAAAGAAAGGATGTTGGATTACTTTAGTGTCTAAAGACCCTGCGAAAGAAGAAATGTTTGTAAAATTTAAGGACTACGGATTTTTTATGCCTAAAGATATTGAAGGTAAAACAGTAGTTATGCGAGGTAAAGCATTTAAAGAAACGACTTCTGTGGATGAATTGAGACACTATGCAGAAGATAATGGTGAAAGTCAAGAAGCGATTGACAAAATAACTGAGCCAAAAGTAGAATTAAAATTCTTGGCGTCAGGAGTTATTTTAGAAGATTAGTATTGATGAAACTTCAAATTTGGAAATAAAAAAGGCTCACAATTTTGTGAGCCTTACCAAACCTTAACCAAAACAACTATATAATATCTTAAATTATTTATTTTCAACCTATTACAAAAAAGACCGATTGGTTTTTTTATAGGTGTAAAAAAAGAGTGTTTTCCACTCTTTGTTATTGAAACATCCTTACTCTATAATAAGTTCCTCATCTATCATTTTTTCTAATCTATCCAGTACAATATTCAAGTGACTCGTATCGCTATAAGCTTTTGATAGCAAAATACCACCTTCCAACATTGCGATAAATATAGTTGAAAACTGAGCAGGATTAGTATTTTGCTTAATTTCGTTTCTAGCCTGACCTTTCAGTATTGTACCCATAAGAGAACCTTTCCAATTATTTAAGGCATTAATAACGCGTTGTTTTAGAACGGGATTCGTATCGTCTGCTTCAATAGAAGTATTTAATATTGGACAACCACCAATTATAGGAGGGTTGTTGAGGTAATTACGATAAAATTCAATAACAATTCTAAGCTTATCAATCGTATTAAATTCTTTATCTGCTAGTTTTTTAACTTCTTTGGTAACTAGACGAACGGAATATTCAAAAGCCTCCACAGCAATTTCCTCTTTATTTTGAAAATTACCATAAATTCCCCCTTTTTTGAGACCTGTAACATTCATTATATCTTGAATGGAAGTGCCAGCAAAACCTTGTTTATTAAATAATTTAGCGGACTGCTCTATGATCTTTTGGCGAGTCAACTCTCTCTTTGTCATCATAGTCGCAATTTACGAATATTCTTGGAGTTTAGAAAAATCTTCAAGTGTGGGTAATTAACTTGTGATAGAATTTTTATTGAAGTTATTTTAGATATTTTATAGTAGTAAAGTTACGTATCTTTGTACCGCTTAAATAAACAACACAATAAAAAGTAAACAATAATTATGTTGATAGATACACATGCACACCTTTATGCCAAGCAATTTGAAAAAGATCTCAAGCGGATGAAAAAAAGAGGAAAAAATTTAA
>CAYLSF010000284.1:0-7664 GCA_964385675.1 uncultured Saprospiraceae bacterium | reverse complement strand
ATAAATTATAATTTACATCACAATACGGCTCTGTTCGCAATCGAAGTTTTCGTTACGCCACCAACGCCAAGTTGTATGTAAGTTATTTAATTTCATAATTGATTACTAAAATGTTAATTTTTATCAAATTTCATTACAAAAAGTATAATTGAAATACCCTTTTTATAAAGACATCGCAAACATAGGACTTTTTTAAATATGGTGCAAAATTTTTTTTGAAAAAAAATGTGTTAAGGTGTTGAAGTATTGATGTGTTGTCGTTCTTCATACATAAAAACGACAACACACCAGCACTTCAACACCTCAACACGTTAATACTACAGAATTAAACTTATCTTTGCACTTCATTAGATTCCTAGTACTTATGTGGTCTTTTTTCCGAATTATTGGTTTTGTCTTATTGTCTTTATTGTTAACCAAAAAAGCTTCCGCACAAAATGATTATGTGGTGGTTGATTCTATTGTATTAAGTGGATATAAACATACCAAAGTCAATACTATTTTACGAGAATTAGACTTTAAACAAGGAGATACCTTACAGTTATCTAACTTAACTAAAAGGCTGAATCAGAATAAATTACTCTTACTCAATACAGGAATTTTCACCAAAGTAGAATACAATTTAAAAGGGTGGAAAGGAGATAAGGTCAAGGTAGCTTTTGACTTAAAGGAGGGTGGACGAATTTATCCTTTACCTGTGTTTCAACGAGCAGATCGGAACTTTAATATTTGGCTGGAAGAGCATAATTTATCTCTCAATCGAGTCAATTATGGGGTAGCGTTGAAGTATCGGAACTTCACGGGGCGAAAGGATTTATTACGAGTAACCACACAATTCGGTTATGAACCCAAATATTGGTTGAGTTATGATTTGCCTTTTTTTAATAAAAGTCAAACCCTTGGATTAAAGGCAGACATTTTATTTGCGACGGCAAAAGAAATTGGGATTTCGGCGTTGGATAATGTCCTACAGTTTTATAGCAAAGAAGATGAAGAGATTTTAATTCGTCGATTTCGAGCGACCATGAGTTTACAATATCAACCCAAATATTATACACAGCATGAAATTTCACTATCTTATCTTCAAAATCGAATTGCGGATTCTGTGGCGTTAGTTAATCCTGACTATTTATTAGATGGTCGTACTGAACAGCGATTTTATGTTGCGGAATATCGGTTTCAGCGAGATTATCGAGATTTTCGACCGTATGCCGTTGAGGGTAATTTTTTTAAAGCGACCTTGACCAAACAAGGATTTGGGATTCATGATGATATTAATACACTAACCGTAGCAGGTATTTTTGCTCAATATTTACCCTTCGGTGATAAATGGAGTGTTGAGGGCATTTTAAGAGGGCGTTATAATATATTACGAGATAAGCAGCCTTATCTCAATTCTAGGGCATTAGGGTATAGAGATGAGTATATTAGAGGGTATGAGCGTTATGTAATTGATGGTTTGGATTATGTGTATGGACAGGCTACACTACGGTATAAGTTATTTGATAAGCCCATTAATTTTGGAAACTCAATGCCCAAAAGCTTTCGCTATTTTCCTTTAAAATTATTTGCTAAAATTTATAGCGATCAAGGTTATGTAAATAATCCTTACTATGCAGATGATGGTAACGATTTCAGCAATAGTATATTATGGGGAAGTGGTTTAGGTGTTGATGTTGTGCTATATAATGACTTTGTGGTACAGGTAGAATACACGTGGAATAAAACTGGCGAAAAAGGATTATATTTACATTTCAAGTTACCTTTTTAAATAATTTTGAATGAAGAATATTGAATTTTGAATGTGTTCTCATTCAAAGTTGATCATCTGTTTGCTTACGAAACAGGTTCAAAATTAACAAATGCGAATTTTACTTTTATTCATATTATTTATCCTCTCCAATGCTATTTTCGCACAGCGTACCATAAGTGGACAAATTACAGATGCTGTTACCAATGAGCCGATTAAAGCGGTTAATATAACAACAAACCTAAAAGGACAAGGAGCAACTACGGATAAAAAAGGGAAATTTGAATTAGTAGTTTTTGAAAATGCAACAGAACTCACGGTCTCTCACATCAACTATAAATCTCGAACCATAGCCATAGATCCCGACCAAAATTTCTACACTTTTTCCATTCAACCAATTATTAACCCTATTGATGAATTGGTGATTACGCACGACGAAGCACCGCATGGTTATAATATTGGTCTATTGGAAAGAAGTAGAGCAGCTACAATTATTACTGCGGATAAACTGGAAAGTGGTGATGAGACGATTATTACCAATGTTTTAAATCAAGTGCCTGGTGTGTATATGCACTCAGGGGCTTTGAATACCAACCGAATTACGATACGAGGGATTGGTTCACGTTCTTTATTTTCAACCGCAAAAATCCGAGCGTATCTCAATGATATTCCATTGACAAGTGGAGTAGGAGAGACGACGATTGAGGATATTGATATGAATTTATTGGAAAAGGTAGAAGTCATCAAAGGCTCAGCAGCGAGTTTATATGGTGCAGGTTTGGGCGGAACGATTTTAATGGAATCGGGGGCAAGAGGACAAACACCATATCAAGATAAGCACTTGATGTCAAAATTGACAATTGGTTCGTTTGGCTTGATTCGTAGTAATACACAACTATTATTGGAAAGTGCCAAAGGTGAAACATCCATTCATTATGACAATACACATAGTGATGGTTATCGAGATAATAATGAATATGATAGGCAATCTTTCACTGCTATTGGGAAGTATTATTTGGGTGAAAATAATAAAACTCGATTGTCCTATTTTGCAAGTTATATTGATTTAAAAGCCTTTATCCCGAGTTCATTGGATAGTGCAGATTTTATAGATGAGCCGACTGCGGCAGCGTTTACTTGGGGCAATGTGCAAGGAAATGAGGATTACACTAAAACAGTTCTAGGGGCGAATCTTAAACATGATTTTTCCAATACAGGTGGACGGGTATTTTATAACTCTACGAGCCTATTTTATTCTAATAGAAATTCAGATGAATTGCGTCCTTTCAATATTTTGCAAGAAACCAATGATGCGTTTGGGGCAAGAACGACTTTTTCTCTCTACAAAGAATTAGGCGAAAATACAAAGTCTATTCGTTGGGATTTTGGAGCAGAATATTTTAGAGAAAATTATGATTGGAGTACGTTTGATACCGATGATGCAACGATTCGATTGAGTGATAACGAGGAAGTGCGGGATTATTATAATCTCTTTACTGAAGCCCGTTATAAAGTAAAAAATTGGACATTAGTAGCGGGTTTAAATCTCAATCAAACGCAATACACCTTAACGGATTTATTTCAACCCGATTCTACGAATCTATCGGGTGATTACCAATTTGAGTTAATGGTTTCTCCTCGTTTGGGAGCGATTTATAAAGTTCCTCTAACGACTCAACAAGGCGAAATTACCGTTTTTGCGAATATCAGTCATGGTTTTTCGCCGCCTACTTTAGAAGAAACTTTAACGCCTGACGGTCAAATTAACCCCGACATTCAACCTGAACAAGGTTGGAATTTTGAACTCGGGAGTCGAGGTTTTTTTGGAGCATCAGATAAAGGGCTAGGCTATTATCATTGGTATTATGATGTGTCCTTTTTCACCATGCAAGTCCAAGATTTATTAGTTGCTCGCCGTACGGATAGTGATGCTTTTGTGGGTATTAATGCTGGAAAAACCGTACATAATGGAGCGGAGTTTTTACTTCAATATAAACCACTCATTGGTAAAAAAACGGATATTGATTTAACTTTAACTTATACACTTTCTGATTTCAAATTTTCAGAATTTGTAGATGAGGATAATGACTACGCAGGTAATGAACTTACAGGTGTACCTCGCAATATTTTAAATACGACTTTTGACCTCACGGAAACCATCAACACCTTCAAAATTGGTTTTAACGCTAGTTATCAATACATTGACCAAATGCCAATGCGAGATGATAATAGTATTTATTCTGATGCCTATGATTTGGTACATACTAAACTGACCCTTTCTACCTCTTTTAATAAAATTGAATTAACCCTATTTGGTGGTATTAATAATGTTTTTGATGAAAAATATGCGAGTATGATTTTGGTGAATGCAGGAAGTTTTGGTGGTCGTCCACCGAGGTATTTTTATCCAGGTTTGCCAAGGCATTATTATGGTGGGGTGAATTTGAAGTGGGGATTTTGAGTTTAAATCCTCCAACGATTCGTTATTTCTATTAATTCAATACCAATGATATTTTCAAAAACAGTTTTAACTAATGACCATGAAGAAGCATTTTTAAAATGACGAAAACGAGGAAATTGTATAGCAAAAGTTGAAAATATAATTTTTATTTCATCATTAAAATAATTGCCAATACGATTTAAGTTTTTGACTGTAATTCGTCTTTGATTACATGGACAATAAAAGAAAGGGCTAATTTCAATTTTATCAAATAATGAGTTTTCATTCTCCTGTTTGGCTAATAGGTGAGGTGCAATCAAATTATAAAACCATTCTGAAATATTAATTTTGCAATGCGGACAGCAAATACAATCTGAATTGTTAATTTCTTTCTTAATGTATTCTACATATTCTGAACCAACTTCATCAGAAGCACTATTACTGAAAACAACTAATTTATCATACCGCTTGTAGGAAAATTTTGACTTAAACCCTTCTTTGTTATTGAAGAATATCTTGCATTTTCTACCTTGAATCAGTTTGTTAAAGTTTCTTTCGTTATCATCTGTCCAAGGTGATTGCTTTGAAATAGTTAAACTATCTAAATGTGGGTTTTGCTCTTGTTCTCCATAAAATTCAGGGTAATCAGAGTCTCTAAATAAAACTTTTTCTAAGGCTTTTTCATCTCCTCTAATTAGAATATCATCAATTACATTTTGAGCGATTTCCTTTGCATTATGTGCCAAAATTATAGATACTACATCAATGGCTAAATCTAATTTTTCTTGAGATACAATAAAGGTTGGTTCTTTTAGAATAAAATAATGATAGTAGATATAGCCCATTATATCTTCATTTTAAGTTAAGAGTTACTTTTACAAAAATTCAATCATATAAAAATGCTAAAAAGCGTACTAGTTCATAGATATACCAAAAATTTTAAATGTTCTAATCTTATTTGTAGATTTGAAGTGAATTGATACCTGTTTTTAGGTAGACTCCTATAAAAATAAATCAAAATGGCTTCAAAGGATAAGACAGAAAATATTTACTTAAAAGGGTTAATAACAGGGGATAATCAGATTTTAAGAGAAATATACTCCAAATATAGTAGTGCCATTGCCTCAATGGTTCAACGACATAAAGGTACAGCAGAAGATGCGAGAGATGTAATGCAAGAAGGACTCATAGTTGTCTATAAAAAAGCTCAGGATAAAGATTTTAAATTAACGGGTAGTTTCTTATCCTTCTTTTATGCTGTATGCAGAAATATATGGCTAAAAACATTGTCTAAAAGAAAGCTATCGACGGTAACAATTGAAGATACATTGGAATTAATAGATGAAGCTAGTGTAGAACAAGCGATGGTTACAAGAGAAAGGCATCAATTGTATCTCAAAAAACTAAAAGAATTAAGTGCTAGTTGTCAGCAAATTTTACAACTACACATACAGGGTAAAAAAATCAAAGAGATAGTGAAAATTATGGGGTTTTCTAGTGAGGGTTATGCCAGAAAACGCAAACATAATTGTAAAGAAAAACTCCTTAACCGAGTTAAACAAGATGCACTTTTTTTAGAATTACTATAAAAACTAAGTCGAACAACAGCAAATAAATAACGCAGATGGAAGATAGACAACAAAAAATTGAATTATATATAACTGGGGATTTAACAGGGGATGCTCTAAAAGCTTTTGAACAAGCTTTATTGACGGATAAAGATTTAGCGAGAGATGTCAGAATAGCTAAAGACCTAGAACAAGCTTTTCAGGATGCTCACTTTGAGGATATTTTATCTCCTGAATTAACAGCATTAGGAAAAGAATTTATCCCCGATACATCTCTAAATGCCCTAAAAAAAGAATCCAAAACCAATTATTTATTCTTTCATCGTTATAAATGGGGTATTGCTGCTAGTATATTATTATTGGTATCAATGGGTATAATTTGGATGTGGTCGAATAAAGGTATGAATTCAGAGGACTTGTATGTAGCATATTATGAACCATATCAGACAACACAACTAACCCGAAGTACAACCTCAATGAATGAATTGAATAGAAATATCATTGAGCAATATGATAATAAAAATTATAGTGAAGTTATTACCTTAATTGAATCGAACTTAGATAGTTTTTCTAATAAAGCTACTATGCAGCTTCTTTTAGGGAACTGCTACTTAAATGTAGTACCTTCTCAAATGGATAAATCAATAAGTCTTTTCCAACAATTAGCAAATCAAGAAGGAAAATTATACACCAATGCAGCAAATTGGTATTTAGCTATGACCTATTTGAAAGCTCAACAACAAGAAAAGGCGATACCTATTCTAAAGCAATTAGCTAAAAAAGGGGTAGGGAAATATCCTAAATTAGCACAGCAACTGTTGTCAGAAAAATAATTTAACTGTGGATTTTTTACTTTGAAAAATCAAACCTCCAATTAAAATAAATCCTAAAACTATGGCGACTAGCCACCATATTCTTGTGTTTGAGCTTAATTGCTGAATCGGTTGTCCATCACCGATGCTGATAAAACCGGCCCAATAAAAAGGATGTGCTTGTTCCATAGGGGCATTTTCGAGATAGGTCAATTTAGCTTCATGCAGAGCCTTATCTTTTCTAGTTCCTTTTGCCAATTGCTCATAAAATAAGGGCATCAATTGGCGAGTAGAAAAATCATTCATTTTCCATAAACTCATCACGATACTTGGCGTACCTGCATACATAAAGCCTCGTCCGAGACTCATAATTCCTTCACCTTCGATGGCTTTACCTACCCCTGTTTCACATGCACTCAATACAACTAACTGTGTATTTAAACGGAGGTTAGCAATTTCATATTGATGCAAGAAATTATCTTCAATACTATCTTGGGTGAGATTAGAAAAAATTAAACGGGCATAGTCGGAATGTACGGTATCTATTTCACCATGCATAGCTAAATGAATTAAACCATAATCTTTAACCTGTGCTTTAAAGTTTGCTTCTGTAGCTGTAGGACTATAATCATACCTTCCATCAAAGTATGGTGCAATAGCTTGAATTTCATTAGCTGTTTCTTTGAGTTGCCCAATATTACGTAAGGTAGAAAAGCTACCTTTTGCCATGCGTTTTTTTTGATTGGTGTAAGGAGGGGCGTAAGCCAATAGGTTGACATTAGCCTTAATAGTATTGGCTTTTTGTTGATTATTGAGTAATAATGTACCAGAAAAGCCATAATGGAATTGATATTTTTTGATTAAATAAGGTAATTCAATATAGTTTATAGCAGCAGTATTTACTTCTTGTTCCAATAGTATTTCAAAGGGTAAAAAATTTAATACCCCATCGGGTATAATGATAAAATTAGATGGCGTATTTGCTAATTTTTTAAGAATCGGCTCAAAAAGAGATTGATAAGCTTGATAAGCAGAAGTAGTAAAGGCCCGATAGGCAGCAGATTCATCTTTATCACATGGTCTATCTAATGCAC
>CAYLSF010000283.1:0-7664 GCA_964385675.1 uncultured Saprospiraceae bacterium | reverse complement strand
AGTCCAAAAGATTTCACCCGTTAAGGCAGGAATAAAGAGTATAGCTCCCATGCGTTTTCCAAAGCGTTGTGCTAAGGGGTCAAGCATCGTTTTAAATTGATAGCGTCTCATTTTGCGAGCAAAGAATACTCCTCCAATGACTAAGCTTAGAGCATATCCCCACGGCGCTTGTACCCAAATTAGACCAAAATCTGGATTAGCAGTATATTCTGCCGTACCATTGATATAACCACCACCTATCCATGTTGCACTCATCGTAAAGACAGCTATCCAAAGTGGAATATTTCGCCCAGCCAAAAGTACATCTGTCGCAGAATCTGTTTTTCGTAAAGTAGCTGCGTACGAACCCACATAAAATATTAAACCATAGAAAAATATCATCGCAAAATAACCTGACCAAAAAACTTCTCGCTCTGTAAAAAAATATAAATAGCCACCTACTCCGAGTAGAATTCCCACTAAGATGAATAATGATTTAATATTGTCCTTTTTCAAAGCATCCATATTGAATATTTTATGTGGATAAGTAGTCTTTTATTTTATTATGAATATTTAACTTATACTACCTAACTTTGAGTAAAGTTATAAAAAGTTTTTATCCATACATTCGCATTACTATGCTTAATCTTATGATAAAATACAGTTGTTGGTCATTATTAGTCGTTTTATTATTTATTTCTAATGGAGATTTAAACGCACAGAATGTTACAGGAATAAAAATAAGTGGTCATTTTACAAATGATTTGGCTTTGACTAATACTTATAATTTTGGGGATTCCTTAGTATTAACAGGAATTAACCCTAACCGAGAATATAGTGTAGGGGTTTGGACAAGGTGGACAGCAGATCAGTTTCTTTTACAAGCAGAATTATTATTAACTAATACCCAAGAAAAATATGATTTGGGATTTCCAATGTCTAATAATGCTATTAGAACAATTGCAGATGAGCGTTTTTTTGTAGAACTTCCTATCCTAATCGGTTGGAATATTAACCCTGTTAATATCTATGGCGGTGCTGCACCTAGGTTTGCTACCAATCAACCTACAAACTTAGCGAATTGGTTTAGTTATGGTCGAGTACAAACAGATTTTACGCTGAAATATATTGTAGGTGTTGGATTAAACTTAGGCTCCTTAAAGCTAGATTTCAGATATAATAATCGAATATTAGAATATGAGGATGTGGTATTTATTAATGAGCAGTCTTTTAAAACAGTCGATCATTTGGAACGATTTACGGTATCTATGTTGATAGATTTATTTAGACAATAATTTACAATATTCAATGTACTAAAAATATGCGAATCCATTTCTTAATAAGTATAATGATATCTCTTGGAATAACGCTGCAAAGTTGTCAAAGTGGTAAAAAGTTAAGTCAAAAAAACATTACCTTATACCATTGAAAATGGATTAGAAGTTAATTATCGGATATTTCACCAACCTAAATCTACTCAATTATTTGTGCAAACTTATACTAAATAATTATCAGCCTTCTATAAAAGATATGTATTTAGGTACATAGTAAAACGTCGTTTTCTTAGATTTTGAAAATATACACTTCAAAATAACCTCAGTAGGTATTTTTTAATAAAAAAACACAATGCGATAACTCGTTACATATCTATTTATTTGAAGGTCAATACTTATGTTGATTAAAATAAGTAAGGTTAAAAAGATTAGTGTAGATAAAGACAGTAAAATATATTAAAATGTTACTTCTATATTTAATATAATTAATCATTGAGGTACTAAAAAACGACTGATTTATACAATGAAAAATATTGATAAATAATAACCTTGCATCAAGGTTATATAAAAACTAACAATTACTGTGATTTTTAACTAACTAATTGATTTTCAATTTACTAAAGATGGCATACATATTTAAGTAGCGGTTTCTTATGCTTAAATTAGAGCATTTTTCATGTAAAAGGAACATCAAATTTTAATTAATCAAAAAGCGAATAGGTTAAAATTTCTTATATTTTCGAAGCTAGATAAAGTGTTTAAACTTAAATTATTCAACTTTTGCAATTATATGAGAAATTCATGATAGTTAATATTAAAAAGACTCAAAAGTTTACAAATAAAAATGAAAAACCAAATTATTATAATAATGTTCCTGCTAACCATTATTACTAATGGTAATGCTCAAAATTATATACCATCTGATTTTTTAAAGATAGTTCCTAAAATCAATAAATCTACACCAGAATGGGCAATAAAAATGTACTCTGATAATCCAAATGTGGAGGAAATAGACCGCTTGTATCGAATGTACTACAAAACCAATCCTTTTCAAAAAACGATACATACACAGAATTATAAGCATTGGCGTTGGCAAGTTGAACCATATATCGGTGATAATGGCTTTCTAAGATTACCGACTAGAGCAGAACAAGATGTAAGAAGCCTGGAGGTTAAAAACCGTTTTAATCGACGGATGAGTACACCTAGAAGTAGTAGTCCGTGGTATGCTATGGGACCATTTATGACTTATAGTCAAAGTTCCAATACTGTAAGTAAAAACCATAAAAACATTTATAGCATTGACCAATCCGCTTCCAATCCAAACCTATTGATTTGCGGAACAGAAGCTGGCGGTATCTATAAAACCATCGACAAAGGACAAAATTGGACGCTTATTACCAAAGGTGAAGCATTCGTTGGTGGAAATACGGCGGTTAAAATTCATCCGACTAATGCCAATAACTTCTTTGTTTCATCGAATAAACGTATTTATCGCTCGCTAGATGGTGGTTCTACATGGACAGAAGTACATTACACAAATGGTAGTATGGTTGAATTTAAATTTGACCCGTCGAATAGCAGTAATATTTTTGCGGTAGGTTCAACAGGTTTATTCAAATCTACAGATGGTGGAGCAACTTGGTCACAGGTCTATTCTGATTATTGCTATGATTTGGATTTTCATCCAACTAATTCAAGCATTGTTTATCTTTTAAAGAAAAATAGCACAGCAAAACGCTCAGAACTTTTTCGCTCTGACGATGGCGGTGCGACTTGGACACTCAAAGACAACGGCTATTATTCGCCTTCAGACCTCAATGAAGCTTCTGTTGGTGGCGGAAAAATTGCCGTTTCTCCAGCTTCACCCGATTGGGTTTATGTTTGCTTGATTGATAAAGGAAAGGCAAGTGATAGCGGCTGGATTGGCGTGTATAAATCAACCGACAAAGGCGACAACTGGACAAATCCTAGTGGTCAAGACGGTGCACCATATGGCTCAATTAATGGTTCGGGTGTTTGGAATGTGTCAGCTTACAGCAGTGGTTATCATCAAGGTTTTTACAATTTTGATTTTGAAGTGTCAGACATTAATGCGTCTAAACTTTGGGTGGCAACCATTCGACTAGCAGAATCCACAGATGGCGGTGCAACTTGGACTTCTATAGGTTCAGCAAATAGTCAACGCCATAGCGATGTTCACGCTGACGTTCAAGATATTGATGTCAATGGTTCTGAAATTTGGGTCGCTACGGATGGCGGAATTGGCTATTCTAATGATGAACTAGCGACACACACCATTTTGATAAAAGGCATTCAAGCGTCTCACTTTTGGGGCTTTGAGACAGGTTGGAACGAAGATGTTTTCGTTGGTGGAAAATATCACGTTGGTACTTCGGCTTACTATGAAGGTTATAATCTAGGTGATGCACAGCATATTGGTGGAGTGGAAGAACCAACAGGCTACGTCAACCCAATCAATAGCCGAAAAGTCTATTATCGAACGCATTACAATAGTTCAAATACTTCCGTAAAAACGATTTCTAAAACGATTGGTGGAACAACTTTGAGCCATGCTTCACTGCCTTTGCATCCTAACGAAAGTTATTCTACTTCACGTTCGAGTGGTCTTTATTTTGACCCAAGATATGCTGACCATTTATTTATGGGACGGGACAATTTTATTTATAAATCTACAAATGGAGGTGCTAGTTTTGATGCGTTGTATACTTTCCCTGCTGGAAAAGTTTATGAAGTAGAAATTTCTCGAAAAAATCCAGATGTTATTTATGCTGTTTTCCAAGCTGACAATGGCAATACTTACTGGAATGCTTGTACTATTTATAAAACAACAGATGGCGGTACAACTTGGTCACAAGTGACTACTCCGCCTAGTAATAGCACTCGAAGATTAGAAATCTCCATTCATCCTGATAACGAAAATGAAGTTTGGGTAGCAACAAGTGGAAACAACTCCAACAAGGTTTTCAAAACTACAGATGGCGGTACGACTTGGTCGAATATGACTGGCTCAAATGGAACACTAGACAACGAAGATACCCGAGATATTTTCTATCAAGGAGGGACGAACGATGTCGTGTATTTAGCGACTAGAACAACTGTTTTCTACTGGGATGCAGCGACTAGCGACTGGATAGAGTACGGAAACGGACTTCCTGCCATAGCTAAATCTATAAAGCTCAAACCTTTTTATCGTGATGCAGAATTGCGCTTAGGAACAGGTGGACGTGGTGCATTTGGTCGTGAAATGGCACATACTAATTTTACGCCTTTGGCACAGCCTATTACTTATAAAGAGAATATTTATTGTGGAAAAGATACCGTCAAGTTTGATTGTTATTCCATTTTGAAACATGCTGGTGCGTCTTGGCAATGGTCATTTAGTCCTGCCCCCGCCTATGTGAGTTCACTTACGGCACGCAATCCAGTGGTCGTTTTTGGTGCAAATGGAAACTATGATGTGACATTGACTGTAACAGACGGAAATGGTGCGACACATTCCAAAACGGTGACAAACATGATAAAAATTGATGACCGTTGTGCTACAAATAATCTGGCAGGAAAAGCATTGAAAGTAAATGGAAGCTCTTCCGATTATTTACAAACAGGTGAGTTTAATGTATCTACCAATAATCTAACCATTAGTACTTGGATTAAAAGAAATGGTAATCAAAATGATTGGGCAGGTTTAGTTTTTCAGGTAGGTACAAGTAGTTCACTTGGGCTTAATTTCGGTACAAATAATGAATTGCGTTACCATTGGAGCAGTAGTTCTCACTGGGGCTGGAACTCTGGTGCGGTCGTTCCAAATAATGAATGGACACACGTTGTGCTTGTAATTGAACCGACCAAAGCAACTATTTATTTGAATGGCGAGGCTCATGTCAATAACGTTTCTCATTCTGAAAAAATGCTTGACGGTGATTTCAGGTTTGGTGTAATGGAAGGACATAGTAGCCGTAATTTCAATGGCGAAATGGACGAGGTCACTATTTGGAATAGAGCTTTAACCAAAGAAGAAATACGGGCAATGCGCCATTTGACCAAAACCGATGCAATGCTTGCCAGTGATGACAAACTAATTGGTTATTTTCAATTCGATGAAGAGGTTAATAATGAAGTTTTCAATAAAGCTGGTCGCACTCATGGTATATTGAAAGGAAATGCCACTTTGGTTAACTCAACCGCGCCTATTGGCGGTGGAATAGTTGAAGAACAAACACTAAGTGGTGCAGGCGTTTATGATTTTTCTACTGTTGGTGCAAAGTTGACTTTTGATAATTGTACCTCTGTTGATGGTAAAATGTATATTTCAAAAATCAATAATCAACCGCATTTACCACCAAACGCCAATCCTCATGCTGGGAACTACTGGATTATCAATCATTACGATGAAACCGTTGGCTTTTCTCCGCTTCCACAAATCGAACTAACGGCTACGGATGCAGCATTTACAACTGGTTTAGGTAGTGCAAGTGATGCTTATTTACACGTTCGTTCTGAAAATTCAGATGCTTTTGTTTGGACAACAAATGCTTCTGCAAAAAGCAAAACAGGCAATACATTGACTTTTGAAAAATCAAATAAAATAAGCGGTGTAACGCAGGTTTTCCTAACCAATAGTGGTACTGCTTTCACAGAAACAGATGCCGTTAGCTACTGCGAACCTGATACTTTACCGTTAAAAGCCTTGTCTTTGCCAAGTACGAGTGGTTCAGATAATGTTATTATTCCACCATTAAATTTGAATACCAATAAAATGACTATTTCGGCTTGGATAAAGCCTGATGGCATTCAGAATAGTGGAGCTGGTGTCGTATTTTCAAGAGACGGAACAACTGCTGCTGGTTTGAATTTTACATCCAATAACAATCAACTAGGCTATAATTGGAATGCCACAGAATGGCAATGGCAATCGGGTGCAATCGTACCTGTGGATGAATGGTCGCATGTTGCCTTAGTCATAGAACCACATCAAGCGACTATCTATCTTAATGGAAAACCTTATGTTCGTACAGGACGAAATCATCCACTTCAAGCGTTTGATGGAAATACCCTTATTGGAAAAAATGATGGTTTAAGTTCACGTCGTTTCAAAGGAGAAATAGACGAAGTTGTCATTTGGAATAGAGCTTTACACATGAGTGAAATTCGTAGGCATCGCCACCTCACTAAAGAAAAAATGGTTGGAAATATGCCAAGCTTAAAGGCATATTATCAGTTCAACGAAGCAGAAGGAAATACTGTTTATGATAAATCGGGCAACAATAATCATGCTTCACTAAATGGCAGTACTACAAGGACTACTTCTACTGCACCAATTGGTAGCGGAAAAAGTCAGCGTATCGTTATCGGTGGTTCAGGACAACACAATACAGACAGTTCTGGTGTTCGATTAAACTTCCCAAGTGGCGGTACGCATCCAAACGGAACAATGATTATTACGCAAATTAATCACGCTCCAATCAGCCAGTTACCGAGCGGTTACAATAACTTAGGTTACTATTGGATTGTAAATAATTATGGTGCCAATCAATCCTTTTCAGCGATAAATTCTATTCGTTTCAAACCGCCTCGTATGCCTCAAAGTGGTTTCACCAATACCAATCAAGTTTTCTTTTATAAAAGAGAGGATAATGACCATTTGACTACAAACTGGATGCAAATGTGTAATCCGAGTAGTATCGCAAGCGGAACTTTTACTTTTGATAATACTTGTAATATGACTAGTTTTAGTCAATTACACATTTTAGAAAATACAGTTTTGCCCGTAGAGTTAAAAATCTTTGAAGTTAGTAAAACTGAAAATCGACAAGCACGCCTAAATTGGTTAACGGCTACACAAGAGAATTTTAGTCATTTTGAATTAGAACATTCTACGAATGGCGTTAATTTTGAACGTTTCAAAATGGTTTATACCGACGCACCAAATAGTTTAGAAGCACAGTATTACCAAGATTTTCATGAAAACCCTGTTTTGGGTTACAATTTCTATCGTTTAAAAATGGTCGATTTAGATGGTTCATTTAAATATTCGGATATCAAAGCAATTTCGATAGAAGCTCCCCAAACCAATACTGCACCTGTCATTTTTCCAAATCCAATTGTAAAAGGTCAGTCATTGACAGTAGAAGTGGATAAGCTGACTAATGCACATATTTTGATTTATAAAGCAAATGGAAAGTTAGCTCGAGACTTTTTATTAAAAAATGGCCAAAATACAATAGTGATAAATGATTTGGTAGCAGGCACTTATTTCTATTCTATTCAGTCACAGGAGAAGATTTATAATGGAAAAGTAGTAATTATAAAATAATTCTACTTCGCTGTTTTCAATACAATGATTGATTAGTTACTGGAATATTTTCAGTAGCTAATCATTTTCTAATT
>CAYLSF010000282.1:0-7679 GCA_964385675.1 uncultured Saprospiraceae bacterium | reverse complement strand
GATTAAGTAGTTTTTTGAGAACAGAGAGTAGAGATAAGAAATTTTTTAGAAATAGAAAAGCGTCATCAGAAGATGACGCCTTTTTTTTAAAAAATTATACTTAGATTTTAAGTACATTATTTCTTCAATAATTTTTCTCTGATAAAGAGAAATATAGTCGAAATAATTACTGCTGCACAAAGTATAACTATTAAATCCTTTGTTGGATTTTCCCCTTCTACTTCAGCACAAATATTACTGTAGCAAAGTTTTAAACTATTTTTCATTTGTGAAATTTAGTTTGGTTAAAAAAATCCATTTAGCTAAATGCTAAATAGACATGAATTTAGAATTTTCTCTTTATAGAAAATCTCCAATTCAAATTTCTTTCTAAACATCAGCTAAATTATTAGTTGCAATAAACAATATGTATATCAAGGTTTATAACAGCAAAGATACAATTCAAAACCAATAAAAACAAATTGTTGTTGATTTATTCAAAAAATCCATTATTTAGACTTTTTTGTTTCTATAAATATTGATTAACTTGGTTATACTAATGAAATTTTATTCAAAACTGAACTTGCCTAAATCCTAAAAAAACACGATATTTAACATAAAATCAAAAGCTATGTTGGCGGAAATCGCACTAAAGAAGGGAGTAGATAATAGTGTAGAAAGAGTCTATACTTTAGAAGAGTATTTGAAATTAGAGGAAACTGCTACATTTAAGAGCGAATTTGTAAATGGAAAAATAATCCCAATGTCAGGTGGTACAATTAATCATAGTCGAATTAAAATTGTGATAGCGAGTTTATTATATCTAGGATTGATGGATAAAGAGGAAATGGAAGTGCTGGATAGTGATTTAAAAATATATATCCCTCCCTATAATCGGAGTGTTTATCCTGATACTTGTGTAGTAACGGAAAAACCAGATTTGTATAACAATAATCCTCATGCTATTACCAATCCAACTTTGGTTGTAGAAGTCACTTCTAAATCTACAGGGGATTATGATAGGCGAGGAAAGTTTAGAATGTATCAGTCGTTGCCTTCTTTTACAGAGTATGTATTAGTAGATCAAAACACGCCTGTGATTGATGTTTTCTATAAAATAGCAGAACATAAGTGGCAAATGACTTCTTATGTTGGCTTGGATAAAATAGTGACTTTGGATAGCTTAGGCATTACACTAAATATGGCAGATATTTATAAAAAAGTAACCAACTTGAAAGACCCTCAATTAGCGATTGATTTCCCAGAAAATGAAGATTAGAGCTCTTAATACAATATCAATTCTAAATTCAGTATAACTCAAACCTCGCTCTTTCTTAAGAGAGCAATCATCAAAAACCTACTCCCCCACCCTATCCAAAGTATATAAAAAAATATTCCGTACCATTTCTGGATCGCTAAAAGGCAAGCCATGATCTTTATTGGGTAACATAATTTTTTCAACCCATTTTGCATTTACCAATTTTCGTTCTGCATAATGTGCATTTTCTGGATAAATCAAACCATCAATATCTCCATGTACGATTACGGTAGGGGCTTTAATTTGGTGCCAATAGGGTTCTATTTCTTTTAAGGCGGTATGATGGGATAATTTTTCTGCATTAGCAGATTGAAGCGAACCTGGCACTAACCATTCTAAGGTAGGATGAGTCGTTGGATACGAAATCCAATAGGTCTTTTCCTCATGCGGAGCAAATGAACCCGATACAGAACAAATGCCATCTACCAAATCTGGATAAAACATCCCTAAAGCCGCAGCAACAGGCCCACCATAAGAACTACTGACTAATACTATTTTTTCATGTAAAGCTCTTTTGGCTTTCAAAATTGGAGCTAGTAATTCTGCTTGTTTTTTGATAGATTTTTCTGGTTCTCCATATCCAGAATATCCATATCCAGGCCTATCGACAACCAATAATTTAGCTTTTGAGAGCAATAGACTATCTTTTAAAAAAAACCGCCAACCTGCGGAAGAACTTGGAGCACCATGAATCCCTATTAATAAGGGCAAGGAGTCATGTCCAACTTCTACATATCGAATTGTTCTATTCCCAACAGTATATCTTTCAAAATGAATAGGATAATCATCACTTAAAAATGCTTTGAAGGTGTCATCATTCATTCTCAATTCTGCTGCAGAATAGAAAAAATATAAACCTCCAATCAATAATAAAAGTAGCCAAAATCGCTTCTTCTTCAACATAACGTTATCCTTTAATTTATCACTCCATAGTATGCAATGAGTTCAGTCTTAAAATGTTTAGTGCCTTAAGCGTAAAATAGTTCTGAATGTTTGAATAAAGACTTATCCTATCGTCAAGAATATATAGTAGCAATCAATCCCCCAAACTTCATGTGACCAAGACATCTTAAAAAAGTCTCAATATTGTATCAGTTATAAAAATTTTATTAATATATACATTAATAGTATCTTAGAGTTAAATTACGTTTAAGTTTAATCATAAGCATTAAACCATAAGTCAATATCCAATTTTATTTAAAAACTATTAAAAGCATCATAAATTTATGAGAACCCTTCGATTATTGTGTACTGTACTAGCTATTCTAATTGGTTCAACATTGCAAGGGCAAGATTCTCTCGCATTTGGTATTGAAGAAAATAAACCCTTATCAGAATCGGTAGAAGAAATCAAAGTAGAAAAACCTGCTGAACCAGTTGAACCTGTTATCAATACAGACTCCCTTTCTGATGAGATTATTCAAATCATGGATTTGTTGGAAACTAGAGAAATGCGAGAAATGGTCATCACCGCTCGCTCTCAAAAGAAACAAGATCCAAAAAAAGAGATGGCATGGTACTTAACGCAACTAGATGAAAAGCAAGTACAATATGTATTACGAATGATTAAACTAAAAGCAGGTTCGAGATTAAAGCCTAAAAATGCGGTAGCTGAAATTTATTGGGAAAGTGATCTCTTTAATTTTGGAGCAATCCGTGAAGGACGAGTTGTAAAACATACTTTTGTATTTGAAAATATTGGAAAAGTAGATTATCAAATTAAAGATGTCTTAGGTTCTTGCTACTGTACCATTTCTAATTTCCCGAAAGAACCAATTCCTCCTGGCGGTAAAGGTCAAATCACTATTTCTTTCAATTCTAAAGATAAAAAAGGTGAAAATACAGAGTTTATTACTGTAGAAGGGAATACGCATCCAAAACGTATCTCTTTGCTAATAGAAGGTAAAGTTTACTAGATACTGGTTGAGTGATAACGAAATCCCGTACTTTGAAAGTCGGGAATACTGGAACTTCTTAAAAAAACCTGATTCGTTAATGCGAATTAGGTTTTTTCATTTTAGGATTTACAACACGTTAACTCAATCAAATTCAACATTTATCTTAGATTGACTATTTCTCAAAAAAAATCTATTTTGACTTGAACAGTTTTTCTCTATTTTAAACCTACTTCAAAATATGAAGTTATATTTTATAATCTTCAAAATAGTAATGTTATGTATAGAAACACAATATTTCTCTTAACAGCAATAGTGCTGTTAACTAGTAGTTGTGCTAAAGTTTCTCAAATTTCGGAAACGCCAAGTCGTACAACAACACATCAAACTATCGCTATTTTACCACCTCAAGTCACGATTCATACTAGAGAAAAACCTAAAGATTTAGAAGTGAGAAAAAGACGACAAAACTCTAGATCGAAATCAATTCAATTAGAAATGTGTCGGTGGTTACTTCATAAAAAGAAGCAACAAAGAATTTTAGTAAACTTTCAAAATCCAGATACAACGAATAAGAAATTAGAGCAAATAGGATATTTTAATGAAAATACTCACTCTCCACAAAAAATAGCAGAATTACTCGGTGTAGATGCTATTATTACTTCAAAATATAGATTCCATGAACTACAATCCCGTAGATGGGCTACTCCAGAGTGTTTAACAGATCTAGTCAGCACCAATGTAGAAATTCACGATAAAACAACTAAAAAGGTATTGTGGGATTATAAACATCAAGTATATGGAAATCCGAACAGTTCGTTAATACGAATAGCACATCAATTATCTCAAAGTGCCATTAGAAAAATGCCTTATTATAATTAAGAAATACTCAAAAAGAATTAACGAAAGACTTGGTTCTGCTAACAGAATCAAGTCTTTTATTTTTCATCCCACTAAAAACTGCGTTAACTCAACCAAATCCTTCTTTTAATCCCTCAATCTTCACTATAAAACATAACTACTTTGAAGGCAATTAAAATAAATGCAACTTACAGTCATACAAACAATTAGAACAAACTAGACTTATAATTTCACAAATCTTCAAAACATCAATAACATGAACAAGAGCACCATCATCTTATTTGCCGTAATGACTGTCTTAGTGAGTAGCTGTGCACCACAAATTTATCAAAGTCCAGATGCTGAAAGTCGAGCTGCTTCACATCGAACTATTGCAATATTGCCGCCTAAAGTCGCTATCACGACTAGAACAAATGTAAATGCAGAAGCCATAAGAGAAATGCAAAATTCCGAATCTATGATTATCCAAAGAGAAATGTATAGTTGGTTACTTCGTAGAAAAATGAGAAATCGAATTGTAGTAGATGTACAAGATCCAAGCACAACCAATGCAAAACTAGAGAAAGCAGGATATTTTGACAGAACGCCACTTTCTCCAGCAGAAATGGCAGAATTATTAGGCGTTGATGCTGTCGTAACTTCTCATTATGCATTGTCTCAGCCATTGAGTGATATGGAAGCCGTTGCTTTAGGAGTATTAGTCGGCTATGACGGTCCAACTAATCGAGCAAATGCAAGTTTGGAAATCCATGATAAAATGACTGAAAAAGTATTATGGAATTATAATCATCAAATAGAAGGTTCATTAGGTAGTTCTCACGCTTGGTTAGTAGATAATTTAATGAGAAGTGCCAGTAGGCGAATGCCTTATTACAACAGATAAGTTACCGTTATTAAATTATATTAGGACGAAGCACTGGTGTCTAGCAATAGGCATCGGTGTTTTTTTTTGATTTTTATAAAAAACATAATCCTTTAAAAATCAACCCTTTACTATTCTACCCAATCTAAAAATTAAAATTTTCTATAAAAAAATTTCCAAACCATAGGGGTATTTAAAATTACGGCTGTCTTAGTAATAACTTACCCAAAATAGTCGGTAAGTCTTTCACAAAATTGTGAACGTTAAAACTCAATTAAATTATTTTAATTTTTAAAATTTTACAAAAATTATGAAGCGATTACATTTACCGTATGCTCAATTATGGATTGTATTAGCATTGTGCATTGGACTAACAGCTTGTGATGAAGATAGTTTAGGTGGTATCTTGGATGAAGATGACGAAAACTATCAAGAAAATTTCTTCAGTATGTTCGATGAAATCGGAGAGGTTGAACTAGACTGCGTCGAATTTATTTTTCCAATTACCATTGCTCAACCTGATGGTTCTACTACAGTAGTTAATGATGAAGATGAACTAGAACAAGCGATTCTTACTGCAATGGGTAGTCAAACCTATCCAAACATTGTTTTTCCAATTCAGGTGATTGATGAGGATGACCAAACAATTACGGTTCAGACAGATGAAGAATTATGTGATTTATTTATGGAATGCTTTGATGAATGGGACGACGATGATGACGATGATTGCGAATGTCATGATGATGAAGAGGAATGTTTTGAAATCAATTATCCGATTACGCTTGTCTTTCCTGATGGTAGTCAAGTTGTGGTAAACGATGATGAGGAATTAGAAACAGCCGTAGATAACTACTATGATGCAAATCCAAATGATGATGACGATGTAACCGTAGTCTATCCTGTAACCGTAACGTTAATTGAAAATGATTCTGTTGTAACCATTAATGATGATGATGATTTAGACGAGTTAATAGAATGGTGTTTTGATTATGATTTTGAGGAGTGTTTTGACATTCAATATCCAATTAGCTTATCAATGCCAGATGGTTCTACCTTAACGGCTAACAACGAAGAAGAATTGGATAGTCTATATGAGGCTTGGGAAATGGCTAATCCAAATGCTACAGATGAGCCAGAATTAATCTTCCCTATTACGGTTATTATGACGGAAGATGGCTCAACAGAGGTCATTAATGATGAAGAGGAACTAGAAGAACTAATAGAAGATTGCTACGATGATATTTGTGGAATGGTAGATGGAGATGACATCATCATTGGAAGAGCATCTGCTTCTGTGAACAGAATGGCAGCTAAAAAGCAATACCTTCGTCAGAATTGAGAATTGAGAATTAAAAAGTGCTAAAAAATTATGCTGGGTTAATAGATAGTAAATTGTATGGTATTACCATTTTACAATCCCGATAGGAGCAGTCTTATCGGGATTTTTTTGTCTATAACTTTTGGGGGTTAAGAGATTTTTTGAGTCTATTGGAATTATTTTAGGCTACATTAAGGTTCTATATTTCAATAAATTAAAAAATACCATGATGAAACTATACGACCAGCAACATATCCAAAACTTTTATGATCAATATGCTGACCTAGAAACTCAACGCTGGGAAAAAGGAGAGATTGATAAAGTAAAACTCTTTGTACATCGTCATTATCTAGAAAAATATATTGAGTCCAATGATACAATATTAGAATTAGGGGCAGGCACAGGTGTTTTCACTCAACAACTCGCTCAATATTCCAATCAAGTTACAGTAACAGACCTCTCCCCTATTCAGCTTAAAATCAATCAAGAAAGAGCAAAAAAATTGGGGTATCATCAACAAGTTAAAGCCTTTAAGATTGTTGATATTTGTGATTTGAGTGAATTTAGAGATAATTCCTTTGATAAAATAGTCTGTTATGGAGGGCCTTTAAGTTATGTTTTTAATCAAAAACATATTGCACTTCAAGAAATGTATCGGGTGCTTAAACCGAATGGCTTGTTATTCTTGGGTGTTATGAATTTATGGGGAACGCTACATGAGTATATGCATAAGATTGTTATGGTCATTTCACCAGAAGAGAATGAAAAGGTCATTTCAACAGGTAATTTACATCCATCTTCTTTTGCACCATCTGAACATCATTGTCACATGTTTACAGCAGATGAGTTGAAAAATGATATAGATAGTGTTGGATTTCAATTAGAAGTTTTATCTGCCTCTAATGCCCTATCTGCTTTGCGGAGTAATGAAGAATTAAAAGCATTACAAGAAAATGAAGCTAACTGGTCTTATTTTTTAGATTTAGAACTGAGAGCTTCTCGTTCTTCGGGTATGGTGGAGTCAGGTACACATATGATTGCTGTTGCTCGTAAATTATAGATTTATTGACTAATCAAGTAATTTTAACACAATTATAATCCTATTGCAAGGAAACCATTTGATTGACTCATACGATGTAATTATAGAATCAGGCATCATCCAATGTTTGGAACTTAGATTATTAGTTTGAAAACCAATTTAAAAATAGTAATTTTGCATTTCTATGCGATTAACAAGGTCAATACAAATGTTAAGAACAATTTTTCCAATTTCTATCCCGATGGCTATCGGGATCTGTTTAGTTATTGCTTTTACTTCTTGTAGTAGAGATTTTGATAGGTTATGGAAGAGTGATGATTTTGGTTTGAAGTATAAAAAAGCGTTTGAATAGTATAAAGCAGAAGACTACTATAAGGCAACACTATTAATAGAACAAGTACGTCCTT
>CAYLSF010000281.1:0-7699 GCA_964385675.1 uncultured Saprospiraceae bacterium | reverse complement strand
TTTGGTAATTTATTCTTTTATTTTTTGCTGATTCTACCCTTGATGTTATAACTGTCTTTCAAATTTAAGAGAAAAATAAATGCAATGCAATAGGGGAGTGGAGAAATAAGTAAAGAAATAATTAAGATTTGATTGGAAAGGGCGAAAAAACCTCTTCAACCCTTTCTTTTGTATTTGCTATATGGATAAGATTAATATCTTTAACATTGTACTTTAAGTTATTCATTCTGCCACTTCCTTAACTTCAAGTATTCGTTACCCTAATAACATAAAGGGTATAATTTAAGGTCATTAATTGTTTTTAGGTGGCATCTTTGAAATATTCGATTGTTACCATAAAAAACCGTTCAACATTAGTCTTGTTTTCCCTACTCCAACTTAATCAACTCCTTCAAATCTTTATTCGATAACTCGCCAATCCATTGCTCCCCTACTGATACTGTTAAATCCGCTAATTCTTTTTTGGATTGAATCATTTTATTGATTTTTTCCTCAAAAGTTCGTTGGGTGATAAAGCGATGAACTTGTACATTTTTCTTTTGACCAATCCGATATGCACGGTCAGTCGCCTGTGCTTCTACTGCAGGATTCCACCATAAATCATAATGAATGACATTACTTGCAGCCGTCAAATTTAGCCCTGTTCCTCCTGCTTTTAAGGAAATCAGCATTGCTTTGATATAAGACTTTTCTTGAAAATCTTCCACCATCATGTCCCGATTTCTACGAGAAACACCTCCATGTAAAAATGGCACTTCTAATGAAAATTCTTTATCCATCAATTGAACTAGCAAATCGCCCATTTGACGATATTGCGTAAAAATGATAACCTTTTCATTGGCTTGAAAGATACTTTTTAGCAAGTCTAACAACAATTGCGTTTTCCCAGAATCTAAGGCTTCTATTGTATTTTGCTTGAGATATTGAGCAGGGTGATTACAGATTTGTTTAAGTGCAGTCAAGAGTTTCAAAATCATACCTCTACGCTCAATCCCTGAGGCATGTTCTACCTCTTTCATCACATTATCGACCACATTTTGATACAAGGCAGCTTGTTGAGTAGAAAGAAAACAATACTGATCCGTTTCAATTTTATCAGGCAAATCTTTAATAATGGATTTATCCGACTTAACACGCCTTAGGATAAAAGGTTGGGTTACTTTTTTGAATAAACTTAATGCTTTCTTATCTCTATCGACCTCAATCGGGCGAGCATAACGGTCTTTGAATTTTTTCAGACCGTATAAATACCCTTTATTAATGAAATCAAAAATACTCCAATATTCGGATAAGCGATTTTCTACAGGTGTACCCGTCATCGCTATCTTTGTCATCCCTTTAATTCGCTTAACCGCTTTGGTTTGAGCCGTTTGTGGATTTTTGATATTTTGAGCTTCATCTATAATGACGGCCGCCCATTTGTGCTTTGCTAACTTAGTGGTTTCACTTCTAACAATTCCATAGGTGGTTAAAATCAAATCATTCTCTTTTAGCCGTAGTTTTCGATTTGAACCATGGTATATCAAAACATTCAAGGCAGGAGCAAATTTCTTAATCTCTTTATACCAATTTGTTAATAATGTAGTCGGTACAATCGCAATCGCTTTTTGCTCGTCTAATATTCCTTCTTCTTTAAATTTGAGCAAGGTCGTAATCACCTGAAGCGTTTTCCCCAATCCCATATCATCGGCTATTAGACTCCCAAATCCAATTTTAGAGTTTTTATACAACCATTCATACCCTCGCAATTGATACGGGCGAAGGGTGGCTTTTAACCCTTCGGGTTGTATCACTTCATCTGCTAGTAGTAAATCTTGAAGTTTTTGTTGAGCCTCTTTCGTTAATTCAATAGCAGCACCATCATACTCTTCGGCTAAAGCAATTTTAAATAATTCAAGTCCATCTACTTTTGGAGGACTTTTAATTTTATCAATAAGTTTTTGAATCTCATTTTCCTCTAAATAGACATATTGGTCTTGAATTTTCACAATTCCCTCTAGTCCCTTCACCATATTCAAAAACTCATCTGCTTCTAGCATTTTATCACCAATGGCTACTTTCCAATCAAAATTAAGCAAGGTATCCAGATTAACCATCGACGTCGTTTGCACAGATGCCCCCTCATCCATTGCAATCTCCATAGATACTTTTGGATTGATAAGTTTCCGTAAGGCTTTGGGCAATAAGATTCGGATTCCGAATAATCTTATAGCAGGTAAAGTCTCAAATAAAATTTTAGAAAACTCCTTTCCATTAAAAACTAATGTTTGATTACGCTCAAAAGTCAATAACTTTTGCATTTGAGGAAAGTGATCCGTCAGTAAAGCTAAATCCTGTAATATATCTAAACGAATATTGGCATACTGCTCATTATTAAACAACTCAGGTAGCGGAATAATCGGTTGTTTCCTATTATGTCTATTTTCTATAAATAATTTAACATTAAATAATCCCCCCTTTTCTTCCACCTTTATCAATGGGACATACTCCTTTTCGTTGATAAAAAACTTATTCAACCAAAGGTGAATAATATTAGGAATTTCGCGGGTTTCAAATTCATCAAAATCTAAAAATTCAGAATCTAAAAATAATCGCTCCGTATCATCATACTCATATTCAAACTCATAGCCAGATTGCTGCACAATGAAATGCTTCATAAAAATATGCAATAGCATTCCTTTTGCTTGTTCTGGAGGACAGGATTTAATGGCTTTTTTGCCATTTTCAACTATTCTAAATGCGATAAATTCATTAGAAATAAATTGTTCTAAGACATTAAATATATTACGGATATGACTATTAACTAAAGCAGGCATCCATCTTATTCCATATCTCCCATTTAGGGCTTCAACGATTTGAGGCATAAAGGCAGATTGCTGAATCAATTTAATAGCAAACTGATACATACCATACAATGCCATCATAGGTGGCATACATTCATTAATTTGTCCTGCTGGAATCGCATCTAACCATTCAACTAAGTATTCCAGTCGTTCGGTCTGAAAAATCTGCTTACCATTGGAATACAATACCGCTT
Source organism: uncultured Saprospiraceae bacterium (assembly GCA_964385675.1). Taxonomy (GTDB): domain Bacteria; phylum Bacteroidota; class Bacteroidia; order Chitinophagales; family Saprospiraceae; genus CAYLSF01. The sequence continues at coordinate 4,662 of CAYLSF010000281.1, read as the reverse complement.
TCTGAAAATTCAATTCTTCATTTAAAAAAATATTAATTTCATCTACTCTATTGAAGAAGGACGGAATATCAGATTTTTCAGCCTTCGCATAAGCAATCATTTTTTTACTTAACGTCGTGTAGGCTTTGTACAAAAACTTCTTAAAATCACCTCGTATATAAAAAGGCGGTTTCGGAGTTAATAACGCAAAAATATTCTCTTTGGAGGGCGGGATAATTGAAAAATCAATTTGCTCAAAAATACTACGATCCCCTAACTCTTTCTCATCAAAAATATATTCGTCTGTCCAAAATTCTCGTACGGAAGTAATTTGTGTTTTTCCTCCCCCTTTTATGATTAAACCTCTTTTTTCCAACTCTGCAAATAGATCGACACCATGTAAATGAAATACTAGAAAAGGATTTTTATCAATTTCATTAGCAATCAAAAAGAGTACCGCAGCCGTATGTTTACAGGGGGGATTCATATCTGAGCAAGTACATGTAATTTCAAGATCATCCCAGGTATTTGGAAAAATAAAGATTCTATGTCTCAAACAAAAATCAAATAATTCAACGGGGAGTTGTCTATTCAAAAGTTTGGATAAATAGAAGGGATTCTCAATGATTTGATCTATTAGAATTTGAATATCACTATTGGAGAAAGTCGGGAATAAAATTTTGATACGATAAGGCAACGCACGAGTGTCTTTTACTTTCGCCTTAATGATATTTTCAGCAAACTGAATATCTAAAACTTTATCGTTTTTTGCTAATGAACGCCCTCTAGGTAGCCTATTTGATAAGTCAATATCATTGAGTGCATTTAGCCATTGTTTTCCCCACCAAGTATTTCCATAGGTTCTACGCATAGTCTATAGTTAGTGATTTTTGGTCGCATCACCTATCATTACTTTACACTAAGAAGTAACAATACAGTGACTTCAAACCCTTCTGATTTTATAGTTGTATAACCTCATAAATTATACCTTTCATTTACAAAAGGTCAATTTTAGAAATTAAAAAATCCTCTATAAAATTGAATGATTTTTAAATGCCAAAAATAAGGAAAGTTTTGGAGATTGAGAAAGTATGAGTGAATTGGTCAGTATTTTTTGGAATAAGTAAAATGCAAATTAATTAGGCTTCTAAAACACCCATTTCTTGGAAAATTTTACGAATTCTTAGGATCAATTCATAAGGCTTAAAAGGTTTTGTGATAAAATCATCAGCCCCTAAACGAAACGCCTCTAAAATCACATCATCATATTCTAATGCCGAAATAATAATAACAGGTAATTTTTTCTTTAACTCAAGACGGATATATTGAATTAACTCTAATCCTGATACATGAGGCATCATAATATCAGCAATAACTAGGTCTGGTTCTTCTGATTGAAGTTTAGCCTTAGCCTGTAATCCATCTTCTGCTTTAATAACTTGGAAACCTTGCTTTCTAAGACGAAACTCTAGTGCAGTTAACATGATTTCCTCATCTTCACAAATTAATATCTTCATAAGCCTTTTCGTCTGCTCTGTCTTATCTATTATGCTAAATTGTGTATCGTCCCACTTTTAACACACGTAATTTTAATGTCTCAATGTTACAATATACTCATTTAAATTCAATTTTTACACTAGCGTAAAGTTAGTAATAAAATTTGGCAATCTCTTAAAGGCTTAGTTATAATTTTTATGTGATATGGATGAATTAAAGATTTTAGCTAAATCTAAAATCAAATATTAATACAATAAACCAGCCTAAAATTTAAAATTAAATTTTAGGCAGGTTTATTTACAATACAATTAATTTTTATTTATACGGATTTGATTATCTATACATTACAATTTTGCATGCTCGCTTTTCAGTTCAACCAAAGCTTGTTGATATAATGTATCTAACGTTTTCACCAAATCGGGAAGTTTATCGGTATCTTGATTAAACTTTGAGATCCGTTCTATTTCTTTATTTGTATTTGTCAAAGTGTCATTACCCACAAAGGCTAAAGTAGATTTCATCTTGTGGCTCACTTTACCTAAACTATCCAAATCACTATTTCGTACTAATTTATACATGGACTTGATTTCTTGCAAGGGTTCTTCAAATAGAAGTTCAAGCATCATCTTCTTCATGTCATCATCTCCATCTGCCATCATATCCATATAACTCAAATCTATTAATTTTGTTCCATTCATCGTTTGATCCTCAATTTTCTGGTTGCTATTAGCTTGTTTGTTTATGTAATATGCTATTTTTTCAAATAAAATTTTAGGTTCAAATGGCTTTAAAACACAATCATCCATCCCATACTCTTTAAACTTATCATCTTGTGCCATGTGAACGTGTGCCGTCATAGCAAATATAGTCGTATTTGCTTTAGCAGAGGGCATTTGTTCCCTAATATATTTTGTCGCCTCGTAACCATCCATTACGGGCATCTGAATATCCATCAATATTAAATCAAAATCTTGTTGCTCTAACTTTTCAATGGCAATTTTACCATTATCAGCTATTGTTACCACCACATTATCCCATTCTTTCTCAAGTGTTTTTCTCGCTACAATTTGATTTAACTTATGATCTTCTACCAATAAGATATTGACTTTCCTATTCAGGTTTAGTGTTACTTTCTGCTCTTCTTCAATCACTTCTGGCTCTACCTTTCCTTTCTTAAATGGTATTTCACAAACAAAAGTCGAACCTTTACCCAATTCACTCTCAGCTCGAACTGTACCATTCTGCATTTGTACCAATTGCTTCACAATTGCTAATCCTAGTCCTGTACCACTATATTGCTTTTGCGTATTACTTCTAATCCGCATGAAAGCCTCAAAGATGTCATCTAGTTTATCCTCAGGCATACCAATACCTGAATCCATCACCTCAAACTTTAAAGTAATTTGCTCTCTAGTTTCCTGTATTTTAGAAATATTAACCTTTACAAATCCTTTTTCTGTGAATTTAACAGCATTCACAATCAAATTCATTAGAATTTGCTTCGTTCTCAATTTATCTCCCAAAAAAACAGGATCTACATTGCTTTCGATATTATAAGTTAATTTTAGATTTTTCTCCTCTACCCTATACTCTACCATACTCATGATACTCTCCAAAATTACTTTTAGATCGACTTCATGCTCTTCGAACTTAATCTCTCCTTCATTGATACTTGATATTTCCAATATATTATTAATAATACCTAACAACAATTGAGAGGAATCCTTAATATTTTTTAAGTAGTTTTCTTGTTCTTCCTGAAGGCTAGTTTTAAGCAATAAATTACTCAAACCTAGAATCGCATTCATGGGTGTACGCATTTCATGACTTACATTCGCCATGAATTTTTCCTTCATCATCGCAGAACGTTCTGCTAATTCCTTAGCCTTTTTTAACTTTTCTGTTTGACGATGTTCCGTTACATCCCTTAGGATGCCATTATACCCTTGAAAATCATCCGTATTAATTTGGCTTGCTGTCAATAAACATAATCGACTTGTACCATCCTTACGAAGAATTTCAATTTCAAAATCCTTAACAAAAGAAACATCTATAGCTTTATCAAACTCCTGCTTTTTAGTCGCATCTTTAAAAAGTTTATTAAGGTCAATATTTTTTAATTCCTCTACTGTATATCCAAATAGTTCTTCGGTCGCCTTGTTAAAATCAACCAATTTCCCATTAGAACTAATATAAATGGCATCTTTTGTTTGTGAAAAAATAGCTTGATAACGTTCTTGACTCCTAAACAATTCTTTTTGAGCCAATTTACGCTCCGTAATATCTTGGGCAATTCCCTCTATTTTATTGACTTGTTTTTTGATTCGAGAAGGGCTACATATCACCGAGATATAACGAGTTTCACCACTTGTATTGATAATTCGGAGTTCTTTGCTAACATATTGATTAGCCATTGCACTCCTATATATGGTTTTTAAAGCTTCTATATCTTCCTTAAAAAGATGATTCACTAATTTTTTACGAGTGAGGGAATCCTCTCCTGGTTTGTAACCAAAAATTCTAAATACTTCATCCGAAAGATTAAACTCCTCCGTATTCATATTATAATCCCAGTTACCAATATGTGCAATTCGTTGAGCTTGCTCCAGTCTTTTCAGAACATTATTACGTTCAATGGAATAACGTAATGTTTTGGAGAGTTGATCAGAATCAAAATCACCTTTTACTAAGAAATCTTGTGCTCCAACTTTTACTGCCTTGATTCCTAATTCCTTTGCTGCCAATCCTGTCATTACGATTACATTGGCATTCGGATAATGATGTATTAATTGTTCAAGTGTCTCAAATCCTTTACTATCGGGTAGCGTTAAATCTAGCAAAACCGCCGAATACTCATCCTCTTCCAATGCTTTTAGTCCATCAGCAAGGGTGGTTTTATTAACGATTTCACAATCATATAAATCGGATTCTTCTAATAGAATTTCGACTAGCCTAGCATCACCAGGATTATCTTCTATTAAAAGAATATTGTTGAATGACTCATAATTTGAAAGTCTATCAAACATCTAAATTTTATTTTTAGTTGTTATCGAGAAACGATGATTTGTTCTCTATCAAGTACAAAATTGTTGTTCCTATGACAAATATTTCCTTATATAAATAGTTACTTACTAGCTTTTTAATTACAAACTTTAGCTTACCTTAATCCATTTAGTATTATTTCAA
>CAYLSF010000280.1:0-7709 GCA_964385675.1 uncultured Saprospiraceae bacterium | reverse complement strand
CCGCACTAGAAACAATGAGTCGATTTGCTGCTGATCCTCGATGGTTGATTTATTTACCACCAACAATGTCGCCTACTGAAACCAGTTCACTTTCAGATTACTTAGAATATCCAACAGAAGCTTTTGCCTATTATCAAAAAATGGGGGTTTCTAAAGTTATTTGTCAGGAGAAACACATGGGGTCGAGGGCAATAGTTATTGTTTGTAAAAATGAAGAAGCTGTAAAATCTAGATTTGGAATCAAAGATGGAAGTATTGGAATTTGTTATACTCGAACAGGACGTAATTTTTTCAAAAATAAAACGATTGAAAAAGCCTTTTTGAAGCGAATTCAATCTGTTATGACGAAAGCGAATGTTTGGGAAAACTTTAAAACCAATTGGATTGCTTTAGACTGCGAACTCATGCCCTGGTCTGCAAAAGCTATGAAATTATTGGAAACACAATATGCTTCAGTCGGCACGGCTGCTTCCATTGGTTTAACTCAAACGAATGACGCCTTAAAACAAGCACAAGAACGAGGTCTGGATGTATCTGCTTTGCTTGAAAAAAATGAAAAGCAACTAGAGCAGACGGAGCTGTTTCAAAAAGCGTATCATCAATACTGTTGGGATGTGGTGACCTTAGAGGATTATAAACTCGCTCCATTTCATATTTTAGCGACCGATAATCAAGTCTATTTTGATAAAACGCATCAGTGGCACATGGATGAAATTGCTAAAATATGTGCGGTTGATACTAAAATTATGCGTGCTACGCCTTATCGAATTATTGAGGTCAATAATTCGGAAAGTCAACAGTTAGGCGTGGATTGGTGGCTTGAATTGACAGGAAAAGGAGGAGAAGGTATGGTAATTAAACCTTTGGATTGGATTCAATTTGACCCAAACAAAAGCACCCGATTAGTACAACCTGCTTTAAAGTGTAGAGGGCGGGAGTACCTTAGAATTATCTACGGGTTGGAATATACAACACCGAAATATCTAAGAGGCTTAAAACATAGAAATGTAGGTAGAAAACGTTCCTTAGCTCAAAAGGAATTTTCTTTAGGCATAGAATCCTTAGAACGATTTGTGGGAAATATGTCAGTTCATCGAGTGCATGAATGTGTATTTGGGGTTTTGGCATTGGAGAGTGAATCCGTTGATCCTAGGTTGTAGAGTATTCGTTTTTTGTATTAGTAAATGTGCTAGTAAAGAGTTAAGGAACAGGTAGAAAATAAATTGACCAAGATTACGTCAATCAATTTGAATTTAGACAAATCTAATTTTTTGAAGCATAACGGGTTACGTAAAAAAGATTAGATGAAGTATAAATTTAAATTGATAGTAAGATGGTCAATTTGTTTTTGAACTGTTCCTAAGCAACTTTTGTAAGAATTTATGTTGCAAAAGTTGCTACTATTAAAAACGCTACTTTAACTGGAGCTTTATCCTCTGAATTTTGAAATCTCAATCTCAAAACCCTAAACTAAAATTCAATTAAGGTTAAGAACCTTAAGTCCTTAAATATTGAATTGGGTGTAAGTCAAATTTTCTTTACATAGTTCTAGATTCCAACTCCAAATCATGCAACCCTTCTATTTATCTCTTGTCCTTAAAAATTGAAAGAGAGAACCAGTCAAATATCTTACAAATTTTTATTGACCAATGGAAAAAGCATTAAAATCACCAATTTACTTTGTACTTATCGTTTTACTTGTAGGTTTAGGATTTCAAACAGAAGCCGCTTCTGGCTTAGCTGCTCATTCAACTAAAACCGTCACAACACAACAGAAAAAGAAATTATCCTTCAAGGAGCGGGTGGCTTTGAAGATACTAAAGAAGCGAATTAAAAAGGCTCAAAAGAAAGCGGCAAAAAAACAGTTAAAACCAACTAAAGAATCTAAATCTAATGGATTATTCAGGGGATTGGGTAAGATTTTATTAGGTGGACTAGGCGTTGTTTTGGGAGCGTTGTTATTAGTTGGAGGTGTATTTACATTGAATGTATTGACCTTGCTTGGAGGAGTCGCTTTAATTTTATTAGGCGTTTTTGGAATTGTAAAAGGAGCATTTAATATTCTATGGTAGTCTTTTGAAATATTTAAATAATTTGGTGAAGGTGGCAGCTTAAAGTTGTCACCTTTTTTAGTTTGATTTTATGTTAAAAAATAGCTTTTACCTTAGAATAACCGTACTTTAGTTGTAATAAACACATAACTTACTACACTTATCAAAGTATGCTAAATTTCAAATCCATATTATTTATCATTGTCTTGGTAGAATGTTTCTTCTTGTGGAATACAACAGAATGGGAACGGTCACTTTGGGCATCTCGGGCTAGAACGCATTTTATTAGTTTTAATGATAGAGTAAATGAGGAGGAGTTACCTATAGAGTATGTTAGGGAAATCAGTTCGTCGTTTTCTAACATCCATCACATTCCTAATGAAATTGATAAATATAATAGATTGACTACCTTTATTTACACGGATAATCAAGTGACTGCTGTGCCTTCCGCTATTGGAAATCTTCAATACTTGAAAACCTTAGATCTAAATCATAACAGAATAGAACAATTACCGAAAACAATTGGAAATCTCAAAAGCCTAGAAGTGCTAGATTTATCGAATAATCAACTTGAAGAATTACCATACGCTATTAACGATCTTCGTAATTTGAAAAAGTTAAACGTAAGCTGGAATCCTTTGAGAACCTTAAATTTAGATAAAAATGCTTTACCTCATTTAAGAAAAATTAATATTGAAAAAACAGACTTATCAAAGGAGGATATAGATTTTTTAAAATTACAATTTCCTGATGCATGGATAGTTTATATGGAGAATGAGATGTATTATAAATTAGAGTAAGATTTCTATTTTAATAATGAATACGAATATCTGTTTTTGAATGAAAATTTATTTGGACATTGATGGGGTCTTGTTAACTAAAAATCAAAAATTACCAGAATACAGTTCAGAATTTATAGATTTTATAGTAAAACGTTATGATTGTTACTGGTTGACAACTCATTGTAGAGGTGGTGAAAATAAAGCAATTCAATATTTAAAACTCTTTTATGAGGAGAAAGATATACAGCAATTGGAAAAACTAAAACCAACTAACTGGACTACTTTAAAAACAGAGGCAATTGATTTTGAGGCAAACTTTATATGGTTGGAAGATTATCCTTTTGAAGCTGAGAAACAAATTTTAGCTCAAAACAATAAAGAAAAATATTTGATTGAAGTTAATCTTAATAGAAAAGGAGAATTACAAGAGGTGATTCAGCAAATCCTATTCTTAGAAAAAAGGTTGACTAATTGAAGTTAGGAGATTTTCATAAAATTAGCTAATAAATAACTAATAATTATTTCAACCCATAATTTCCATTTAAAAATAAAAAACTTATCTTTGCAGTCCATTTATAAAAACGAATGTATTATGCCTAAGATGAAGACGAATTCCAGCGCAAAGAAGCGTTTCAAGCTTACAGGTTCTGGAAAAGTAAAACGTGCACATGCTTATGCTGCTCACAACTTACGCAAGCGTACTAAAAAAGCGAAGTTGAATTTGAGAGGTACAACAGTAGTGAGTGATGTCGATACACCTCGCATCAAGAAGCTATTGTTGAAGTAATTGTGTTTTAAATTTTCATTTATGATGGTAAGTTTTACTATCATTTTGATTTAAATTAATTTATTATGCCACGTTCCGTTAATTCAGTTGCGTCTCGTGCAAGACGCAAAAAAATCATGAAGCAAGCTAGAGGTTACTTTGGAGCCCGCTCTAAAGTATATACTGTTGCGAAAAACGCAGTAGAGAAAGGTTTGCAATATGCTTATCGTGACCGTAAAGCTAAGAAGCGCGTATTTCGCCGCTTATGGATCGCACGTATTAACGCAGCGGCTAGAATGGAAGGTTTGTCCTATTCTAAGTTCATACACTTATTGAAAGAAAATAATGTAGAACTCAACCGCAAAGCGTTAGCCGATTTAGCTATGAATCATCCCGCAGCCTTTAAGGCGGTTGTTGACTCTGTAAAATAACATAAGCATTAGACAGGATTTACAAGATTGACAAGATAATTTCAATCGAAGTATTTCTCAAAATTTTGTTGGAAAAGGGGAAATGGTGAAATGCTGTTTTCCCTTTTTCAATGTGCTGATGTGTTGTAGTGTTGACGTACTGAAGTTAAACTACAACACATCAACACATCAGTACTTTAACTAATGACTCCACTTGATAAATTTTGGCAAGAAATAGATGATAGTCTAATTCCTTTTATTTCATCACACCCTCGAACTAAAAAAATGATTGAAGGGTTAATCGGTGAAATGATTGAAGAAGTTCAAAAGAGTAAAAAAGCAGGACAAAGTACCCATAGATATTTTGAAATGTTAGAAGAAATTGCTCATAAATTGATAAGTATCCACGGATTTGATATTTTTACAACAGCTTATTCGGAAGAGAAGGGTTGGATAAAAACTGAAATTAAAAATACCTTAAATTTTGCCTTTATGGCGATGATATAATCGGTGAATTGGTGATTGGTGATTGGTGATTGGTTTTAAAACCATAAAACCATGAGACTATGAAACCATGAAGCCATGAAACAATGCAATTAAAATGTCAGCAGAAATATTTGATAAAGCGAATGCATTATTAGCAGAAATTGAAGGAGCTGCACCTGATACGAAGGAGACTCTTGAGGCGTATCGTATTAAATACATTGGTACGAAGGGATTGGTGAAAAAGCTATTTGGAGAGATTCGGAATGTAGATAATAGTCGCAAACGAGAGTTTGGGCAATTGGCAAATAGCATAAAAGTAGCGGCTGAAGCAAAGTATAAAAGCTTGAAAGAATCTTTGCAAGATAAGGCAGATGATCAAGTAGAGAAAATTGATTTATTTGCTCCTGCGGAGCCTTTTACGATTGGTAGTCGTCACCCGATTGCGATTACGATGAATCGAATAGTAGAGATTTTTAGTAGAATTGGCTTTACCGTAGCAGAGGAAAGAGAGGTGGAAGAGGATTGGTTTAACTTTACGGCGATGAATACGCCTGAAGACCATCCGGCTAGAGATATGCAAGATACGTTCTATTTAAAAGATAGTACTACTCAACTGTTGAGAACGCATACGTCTTCGGTACAATCTCGTTTTATGACGGCACAACAGCCTCCGATACGGATTTTAGTGCCAGGTAGAGTGTATCGTAACGAGACGGTTTCTGCTCGTTCACATTGTCAATTCCATCAGGTAGAAGGCTTGTATGTGGATGAGAATGTATCCTTTGCGGATTTGAAACAAACGTTGTTATATTTTGCTAAAGAGATGTTTGGAGCACCAAAGATTCGTTTGCGTCCTTCCTTTTTCCCGTTTACAGAACCGAGTGCTGAAATGGATGTGTATTGGGGCTTAAAAACGGAAGCAGATTATAGAATAACCAAAGGTACAGGTTGGTTAGAGGTGTTAGGCTGTGGAATGGTTGATCCGAATGTATTGGAAAATTGCGGTATTGATAGCAAAAAATATACAGGATTCGCATTTGGAATGGGGATTGAGCGTTTGGCGATGCTGATGTATAATATTACCGATATTCGTGCTTTCTTTGAGAATGATAAGCGTTTCTTGAAACAGTTTAGTTCTGCGTTATAGGAATGGATTTATCAAATTTTAATCCCAAACTAAGAAAATAATGATAACCCAAGATATTTTATGGAAGAGTATAATAGAGGATTTCTTTCCAGATTTCCTCTATTATTTCTTTCCCAAGTCAGCTAATACAGTTGATCTAAAAAAAGGTTATGAGTTTTTAGATAAGGATTTGGAAAAATTAATGCCCGAAGGACAAGATAAAAATCGCAGAGTTGATAAGTTAGTTAAAGTAAATTTGAAAACTGGTGATATTCAATATCTTTTGATTCATATTGAAGTTCAAGGTTATGAAGATGAACGATTTGCTGAACGAATGTATATTTATCAGTATCGTGGTTTTGATAGATTTAGATTGCCTATTGTAGCGTTAGCAATTTTAACAGATGATAGTCCGAATTATCACCCTAAAGGATTTAAATTTGAATATAATAGTTGGGGTACTCGATTATCTTACGAATTTAGAACCTATAAACTATATAATCAAAAAATAAAGGACTTGGAGAAAAGTAGGAATCCTTTTGCAATCATCATGCAAACAGCTTGGTATGGAATTCGGAAAAATAAACCCAAAACTGATGACGCTCTTCTAAGACTCAAAATTGACTTATTGAAGAGATTATTAAAAAACGGCTATAAGAAAGAACAAATTGGTCGATTAATTTCGTTTATAAAGCATTATGTTTCCTTTTCTGAAAAGGAATTTTTTAGTAAATTTGATAAGTCAGAGCAATTAATAACAAAATTAAGTGAACCTATGGGCATACATGAAGCGATTTTGTATCACACAAAAGAAGAAGGTAGAGAAGAAGGTAGAGAAGAGGGAAAGGTTTCAACTTTACAAGTTATGACCTTGATTTTATTAGGACAATCATTAGAACAAGTAGCAGAACGTCTTGAATTACCTCTTAATGTAGTTAAAACAATAGTTGATGATTGGAATCTTCTAAAAGATAAGTTCAATAATTTGAATAAAAACTAATTAAATTTTGTATGGTTATATTTAACAAGAGCCAAAATTTCAATCAAAATTTTGGCTCTTAACATTTTATAAAACTCGAATTAACGCTTCTCTCAAGTTGGATGCATCTCCAAAGGAATCAGGATTAAATTTATTATTATTGCTTAAAATAATAATGGTTTGATTGGTATCCGTCAATCGAATCAATACAACATTTGCTCCCAAAATACCGCCTCTACGCTCCATAATGGTTGGATAAGAGTTTACGAAAGGATATTTATAATTCCAAACACTGTAACCTGCATAACCATATTTGGGGTAAGATTTCGCCAACAAGGCATAGTGAGTATCATCTAAAAGTACATCTTGATGTAAGGCTTGATCTAGTTTGAGTAAATCTAAACTGGTAGAGTACATACAAGCAGCTGCGTAGAAATTTTCAATATAAAATTCGGGGTCTTTCACAGGAATTGAATCTTGTTCGTAGCGATACGGATAAGCAAAATCTTTAGGATAATTTCCTTTTTGTAGGAAACCTGTTTCCATCATTTTTAGCGGTTTTAAAATATGAGTTTCAATCTCAGATTGCCAAGTGTTTCCTGTAATCTTTTCAATGAGTAAGCCCAAAATCATATACTCTGTGTTTTTATATTCAAATTGATTGAATTTAGAGGTGGATTTATTTTTTAAGGTGGATTGAAGCATATTTAACGGGGTTTGAGCTTTTAAATACTCGTCGCTTTTTTCCCCTGGTAATCCTGTAAGATGTAATAGCAAGTGATGAATTGTAATTTTACGAGCTTTTTTAATTTTTAAATTGGGTAGGTAGGTGTCAATAGTTTCGTTTAAATTTAATTGTTTGGCTTGAATCAATTGCAACACTCTAATAGCCGTAAAGAGTTTGGTCACGGAAGCGATACTATAATGATAATGATTTTGAATAGACTCTTGAGTCTCCAAATTTGCATCACCAAAAGATTGATGATAGATAGGCTGACCTTTATCACAAACTAAAACGGTACCTGAAAAATTATTTTGCTCAACATGATATTGAACAATTTCTGCAATTTTTAGAGAATCAGTTTGTGCGAGTAAATTATGATATAAGC
>CAYLSF010000279.1:0-7712 GCA_964385675.1 uncultured Saprospiraceae bacterium | reverse complement strand
GTAGATACTTTAAGAATTGAAAATCTATGAGATTTGAAACGCATGATTTTCACCCCTCAATCTTTTAAAACTAGAGGATATTTTAACGTCCTTCTGCACATTATTATGTTTTAACAACCCCATAAGACTAAAATCATACTAACCCTACTTTATCCTTAATAAGGCGTTAAAAACCCTATAATTCTATCCTTTAATCGAAAAAAGGTCAAATAATTTGTGTGTATTCGGACTTTTGTATCGGTAATCAAAATTTATAATCAAAATATTTTTTCTCACACAAATTATACAACTACATGAAAAAAGGCTGGACATTATTTATAACATTATTTACTTTTTCAACACTCACCCTAGCACAAACTGCAAGTATTAAAGGACAATTACAAAATGCGGAAAAGGCTGCGGTAGAATTTGCGAATGTTGCCCTCTATAATGCAACAGATAGCTCCTTTGTAAAAGCGGCATTAAGCGATGAGAAAGGTATTTTTGTATTTCCTAGCTTAGTGGCAGGGCAATATTATGTGGAAGCCTCTTATATTGGCGTGGGTAAAGTTACCAAAAGAGATATTCAATTAACGGATGGACAAATCTTGGACTTGGGCGTATTGGCATTTGGTTCTACGGCGGTAGAACTGGAAACCGCTACGGTTCGAGCGTCTAGGGTTATGGTGGAAATTAAACCCGATAGAACGGTATTTAATGTAGAAGGAACGATAAACAGCACGGGTGATGACGCGATGTCATTGATGCGAAAAGCACCGGGGGTTACCGTAGATAATAATGATAATATTACCGTGTTAGGGCGTTCAGGCGTGCGTATTTTTGTGGATGGTAAACCGCTTCCGTTGAGTGGAGATGATTTATCCAATTATCTAAAAAATATTCCATCGGACTTAATTGATAGAATTGACATTATTACCAATCCGGGTGCAAAATATGAGGCAGAAGGTAATGCAGGGATTATTGATATTCGATTGAAAAAGAATAAAAATCATGGGGCAAATGGCTCAATGCGAGGTACATTTACACAAGGGCGTTACACTAGAGGAAATGGTAATATTACAGCAAATTATAGAAATAAAACCTTAAATGCCTTTGGTTCTGTGGGTGCCGGTGGTGGCGGAAGCTACAATAATATGCGTTTTGATAATTATCAAAATGGCTTATTGATGCGTGAAACTAATTATTTTAAACGTAATTGGGATAATATCAACTATCGTTTTGGTACAGATTTCTTTGTGGGTAAAAATCATACGGTTGGATTTTTGGTAGGCGGTAACAATACCAATGGAACGTCTGATGTAGCAAATGAAATTAGGATTTCTGACCAAAATTCTACGATGATTGATAGTATTTTGATAGCGGATAGCGATGAGGTAAATGATCGAGTAAATAGTTCGTATAATGTCAATTATCGTTTTGATGATGGTAAGGCAGGACGTAGCTTGAATATTGATTTGGATTATGGAAACTATCGGAATGATGCCACTCGTTTTCAACCGAATCAATATTTTACACCAGATAAAAATACACTCCTAACGGAAGTTGTCAACTTCTTTGAAACCCCTTCTGATATTTCTATCTATACCGCAAAGGTGGATTATGAAGATAAATTATTAGGTGGAAAATTAGGGGTAGGAACAAAATATAGTAGAGTCGTTTCGGATAATACATTCTTACTGTATGATGTCATTGATGCTACCAATATTCAAAATGATACCTTATCCAATGTTTTTGAATATGACGAATCGGTTTATGCAGGATATGTAAATTATGTACGTCAAATTGATAAAAAGTGGGGTATCTCTGCGGGTTTACGAGCAGAATTAACGGATGCTACGGGGGATTTAAGAGCGTTTTTACCAGAATTGGCGGAGCCACCTGTAGAGCAAAATTATTGGCGTTTTTTCCCAAGTGTTGGTATCACTTGGCAACAAGCACAAATGCACACTTGGGCATTTAATTATGGTCGTCGTATCAATCGCCCGGATTATAATGTCTTGAATCCGTTTAATAATCAATTGAGTCAAATTTCTTTTGAAAAAGGAAATCCAAGATTACAACCAGAGATTGTTAATAATTTGGAATTGGGTTATACCTATGCGTATCGTTATAATTTTAAATTGGCGTATAGTAAAACTACCGATCAAATTACAAGATTGATTGCTCCTGATGAAAATGATCCCCGTGCGAATTTCATCACTTGGGCAAATTTAGCAGAGCAAACGGTTATTAACTTTAATGCGAGTATTCCTGCTCAAATCACCAAAAAATGGAATTTATATGTTAATGCCAATGCCTCTTATATTGATAATCAGGCAGATTATGGGGATGGTGGTATCGTAGATGTTCAGGCGTATTCTTATAATATTTTTATGCAAAATACATTTGATTTACCATGGGGTTTCAAAGGTGAAGTTTCGGGTTGGTATTCTGGTCCAGGTGTATGGGGTGGTGTATTTTTATATGATCCGAGTTGGAGTTTGAATTTGGGTTTGCAGCGTAAATTCTTCAATGATAAAATGAATGTTCGCTTAACGGCTAATGACTTATTTTACGAAACAGGCTGGGAAGGGGAGTCTTTCTTTAATGGCTTGACTGCTGAAGGTGCAGGAAATTGGGATAGTCGTTTTGTGAGTATCAGCATTGGTTATAATTTTGGAAATCAAAATGTGAAATCTCGTAAACGTAAAACGGGTTTAGAAGATGAAGCCGGACGTGTAGGGGGAGGTAATTAGAAACGGTTGATGGTGAACGGACGTTGCTTCGCAACTTGACGGAGAAGAGCAATGAATATAAAATTGACCTAAAACGTCATTCCGTTGGATAACGGAATCTCCCAAAATGTTGTAACGTAAGTGGTCAGCCTTATAAAAGGCTGACCACTTTTACGTTTAGGATAAAGTAGTTTAAAAGTTCCAAATACAAGGAACTTTGTTACATTGCTTATTTGTGGAGAAATACTTAAATTTGTTTAGGATAATTCAATGTTATGGCAAAGGATAAATATCACAATTTGGTTAAAGACGCGTTGATTGCTGATGGTTGGACAGTTACAGATGATCCTTTGTATTTGGATTGGTATTCTAAATATCAAGTTGATATCGGTGCAGAAAAATTAATAGTTGCTAGAAAAGAGAAGCAGAAAATAGCTGTAGAAGTCAAAACTTTTTTAAAATCATCTTTTACACACGAATTTCACTCTGTATTGGGACAATATTTAAGTTATTTGTTGGCATTGAAGCAAACTGACGAAAATAGAGTTTTGTATTTAGCTGTTCCACTTAATATTTGGGAAACTGAATTTCAAGAAAAAGGAACAAAATTATTGGTAAAACATTATAATATTAAGCTAATAATTTATGATGTTGAAAATAAAATAATCAATAAATGGATACTGTAGAATTGAAAATAAATAAATATCAAGAAGTCTTAACAGACTATTTGAATTCATTGGCGGATAGATATAACAACAGTTTAGGAAGTGATAAAAACTATCATATCATTATTGATTTAAAACATAATCATTTCCAATTTATTCACATGGGATGGAATAAAAAACGATTTATATTTTCGGTACTCATTCATCTTTCTATTAATGCAGAAACTGGGAATATTTGGATTCAACAAAATAATACTGAAATTGAACTGGATGTAGAACTAGAACAATTTGCAACAGTTCCTAAGAAACATTTAGTCTTGGGATTTCGACCAATTTACATGCGTGAACATTCTGATTATGCAGTTGCCTAAATTATATAAAAGTAGGGAATAAAGACAAAGGGGTAAGCTTTTTGAAAAGCTTACCCCTTTTACATTTTTAAAAATACAGTAAGATTGTTAAAATTAAATAGCTATGAGCTTGAAAAACTGACTTATAAACTTCTTTTGGTGATAGAATATGTTAAGAAAAAATCAATATTTGTAATCGAATAGAATGATTTTTTACCAAAAACACACCAATATATGAAACCATATTTTTTCTTATTTTTCGCACTTGTAATATTTAATTATTCATCAGCCCAAACTTGGAATTATGATTATGAGACGGTTAATTCCGCATTTTTTAAGTTTGGAGGTTCTAATTTGGAAGATGGAACGTATCTCCACCTCAAAAATGGAAAACTGATTGAGTTGAGTGAATATGGTGAACCTATCAATTATCTAGAGGATTTGAATAATGCCTCAAATGCTGGTAATTCCTTCGTCAAGAAAGTAACCGATGGTTATTTAATCAATTTTATGGATAATAATAGAAATATTATCCTGAGTAAAATAGATTACAATGCAAATATTGACTGGCAAACAACAGTAGTAGATTTTAATGGTGCGAGTATCGCACAAGTGATTAATATTTTACAAGGAAAAATTCCGACTTGCACTTATGTATCTAATAGTCAATTATTTGCAGCAGGTGTAGATAAAGTTCACCTCATCAATCCATCTGATGGAACAACTACTTGGACCGTTTCATTATCCAATTCTAATACTGCTTTTATTGCCACTACTACCTCTAATAATAGGCTTGCTACTATATCTAAAGCAGGAGAATTATTTATCTTGGATAATTCAGGTACTTTAATAAGTACCATCACATTAAACATTACAGCACATCAACTTATTGAAAATGCGAACGAGTACCTCATAGTAGGTGAAGATAATGGTATAGCTACTTTAATTAAGGTTAATAAATCAAATTTATCACATACTGAAACAAATTACGGCAATGGTGTAATCAATGATATTGAGTTGACGTATGATGGTGGACTAATTTTAGCAGGAAGCAATGGACAACAAGGAACACTCACTAAGATAAGTGCCAATGGAAATATAGATTGGCAAAAAATATATGATAATCAAGCAGTTCAAACAGTTGATAAAACACCTCATGGCGGTTATATCTGCTCTGCAGAACAGCAAATTTTTAAGACAGATAGAAATGGTATCGTACCATCTAGTAGAGAAAAATTAAAACATCATCATAGAACTATAGATGTTAGCAATATCAAAACCATGTTTAGTGGCGATGGCTCTATGTTTTTTGATGGATTAGATGCTTATTTTAAATATCCTAAAGATGCCAATACTTCTACTATTTTTTCAGGTGGACTTTGGATGGGAGGTATCAGAGATGGAAATTTAAAGGTAGCTGCTCGAACTTATGGTAATCTTTCTGGTCAAGACTATTGGGCAGGCTATATTGGAGATGGAATTGGTGTCACTAGCACAAACAGAGTCAACAAGGTCTGGAAAATCAAGAGAAACGAACTAAGAGATTTTTTGAATGATATAGAAGATGGTTCACTATCTAGACCTATTCCTTATGATATTTTAACCTGGCCCGCCATTGGAAATCCGCATTTTGAAATCTATAAAACAAGCTATACCATCAATCAGCCTTTGGCAGATTTTGTAGACGTAAATTCAGATGGTATTTATAATGCTTACGATGGAGACTACCCTGTGATGAAAGGAGATGAAATGTTATGGTGGGTCTTTAATGACAGTAAAGATATACACAGTCAGACAACAGGTGATCCCGTAGAAGCCGATATAGTTGCTATGGCTTATGGTTATGATTGTCCTACCGTCTCTCATCTTTATAATACCCTTTTTGTAGAATTTCAGATTACGAATCAGGCTAGTACAACGATTGATTCCTTCTTTGCTGGTTTTTGGACAGATATTGATTTAGGCTGCTATACCGATGATTTTATAGGATCTGATTCCACAGGGAGTTATTATTATTCGTATAACCAAACTCCAACGGATGCTTCTTGTAATTTTCCTAATAGCCCTCAAAGTTATGGCAATAATGTCCCAGTGCAGTCTGTCCTATTTTTAGATAATTCAATGGATAACTTTATATATTATCAAAATGCTGGACTTTCTCAAAATCCAGCTTTATCTGATCCCTCTACTGCAAATGAATATTACCACTATCTAAATGCAAATTGGCGAGATGGAACGCCGTTAACGGTTGGAGGAGATGGTTATCAACAAAACAGTCAAGTTACAAATTATGCGTTTTCTGGAAACCCTGCCAATAATTCAGAATGGTCAATGTGTACGAGTAGTATAGGAAGTGATTTTAGGAGTATTGGATCTTCTGGACCACACACCCTACAAGCAGGAGAACAAATGACCCTAAAATTGGCTTTCACAATTCAGGATAATATTATGTTACCTTGTCCTGATGTATCAACAATTAGAAGTAGCAATAATCAAGTTCAAGCAGATTTTACTCATAGTAATGCTAATAATAATCACACCTTAGATTGGATACCAAATCTTGGAACGGATAGAACAATAGATAATAATACTACGCTTATCCTCAATCCTAATAATAGTAATAACATATACACTTATCAATGGTCAACAGGCGCAAATACTAATACAATTGACATAACAACGCCAGGACTATATAGCGTAACCATGACGGATTATTATGGCTGTGAAAAAACAGATGAAATCAATATTTTAAATTATACGAATACAGTAGAACAAGAGGAGATATTTAACTTTAAAGTGTTTCCAAATCCTGTCGATAAGATTTTAAATATTGAATTAGAAGATTATCGTTCTAATCTGACACTTCAACTTGTGAATGTCTTGGGGCAACAAACCGTAACTGAGCAGCTAATTTCTAGCAATTCTTTTTCATTAGACGTTTCTCATATATCTAGTGGAGTTTACTTTTTAAATATTTGGGATAGGTATAGGGTGCTTAAAACGGTAAAGGTTGTTGTGGAGTAATTATTCAACCGGAAATAGAGATGATATGCGAGCGGCAAGTCTTCAAAAAGGTTTACCGTTCGCATTTTTATGTTATCTTTAATATGATATTTTAAACTCAAAAAAATGTGAAGGATGTTACTTCAACACAAAGCCATTATCAAATCCATTTTAGAAGATAGTCTCACTCAACTTAAAAAATACACAACTATTGAAGGATTAGCTTCCATGCATTTTCAAGAATTGATTGACCTATCCTATTTGTTTCAATTTTATGATATTTATGAAGTAACTAAAACCATAGTTCGTCAAGCTACTTTTGGTGATCCGCTAAAGGGCAATTTGGGAAACCTTCCGCAATTAACTCAAAATGAGATAAGGGAACGTGGAGAGAAAGATAGACAGCAATTATTACAAGTTCCTAATCTAATGGAATTAAAACCAAAATATCCTGTATATGATATAGCTCATTTTAGAAATACATTTTTGGGTATGACGGATGAAGTGAAAGGCTTAGAAGCGGCATTTCAAGGTGAATATGATAAAGCGATTCAACGCTGTTTTAATCCGAAATATGGATTAAATGAACAAAGTCTAGAGTTTATTATCAGTTATTTATTTATCCATCAAGAATTTGAAATTGGATTAAAGTATAAAAAGCAATATGTGACTAAAGAATGGTCAATTCGATTTTTAGATATGGTAGAATTTTTTGAGCGTTCTAAAACGCATGATTGGAAGGCAATTGAACCAACCTTTAATCAATTATATAGGAGTCAAGAACGGACTACTCATGGTGATTTAATGTATGCTAAAGGATTGGCAGGACTAGAACCGTATGGGTTTTACCCGTGGAATGAGGAATGGGAGTTTTATTAGATATTTTTAAATAAATGAAGTATCTTTTAAGCATTTTGGTATTAGAGATTTTGTGAAATAATAAAACTAATTAGATGTCGGATAAGCCTGTATATACTATT
>CAYLSF010000278.1:0-7731 GCA_964385675.1 uncultured Saprospiraceae bacterium | reverse complement strand
AGATAAAAGGTCAGCCAGATTTTCCCCTGTCTAAATTAATTAAGGTAAGATAGATAACTAAAACTTTCAAACATCATGAAATCATTCAAACATTGGACAAGGCAAGATATAGCAGATGAGTTTGGATTAAAAATCACTCGAACGTGTACAGACTTGAAAAAATGGTTAGCATCAGAAGAGGTATTAACAGATAATGAAAAAACTTCATTAGATGCTTTAAAAGAGAAGTTGATTTTATATGTTGATATTTGGAATGAGCAAGAATTAATTATCAAGTTTATTTCCTTTATTATTGCTATGGCAGATTATGATACTGCCGAATTTAAATCGTATGCTAATCGAAAATTGAAAGGGAAAATTGATGGAAAAGAAGTTAGCGGAGAAGTTGACTTAATGATTGCATCAGGAGAGTTCGAGCCTAAGAAACCCTATTTCTGTTTACATGAATACAAGAAGGAAGATGGTGTTAATAATGATCCTTTAGGGCAATTGCTGATTGCTATGTTAACCGCACAAGAATTAAATAATAATGAATTTCCTATTTATGGTGCGTATGTAAGTGGAAGAAATTGGTTTTTCCTAACCTTAAAAAACGATACCTATTGTATTAGTAATGAATATGTAGCAACGAGGTCTGATATATATGATATTATGAAAATTATGAAAGGATTGAAAACGATTATTTATCAGCAAAAAGAGAAATCTAACGGGAAAAAAGCTCCTAAATAAAGGATGTAATTTATTCAAAACCAAATTTACAATGTAATCAACATTAAAAAAAGAGATTGAACAATATGTTAGCGATTGGTATTGGGACGAACCGTCAAAATCGTTAGCATTTGAAATGGGTAAGTTTTTATTTGCCTTTATAGACTATTTAAAGGCACAAGGGTTAAGGCCTAAAACCTTAAATGCACACACTGAAAATGTTTATTTAATAGGAATGTTTGAAACAGGATATGGATATAATGAAGAATTTTATCCTGAGAATTTAGAAGATGGTCTTCATTATCTTTATGAGTTTAAGCGGAAGGTGAGCAATTCTAAATACGCTGTTCAGTCTTACCAATCTACTTGGCGAAAACTAGATAAATTTATAAAATCAGAAGTGTATCAAATATATCTTGAGCAGATTAATCAATAAATTGAAGCAATATAATAATCATGATGAGACCCAATATAGGTATTGGAACATATTTAAAAGCAGATTATCCAGAAATTCGTAGTATTTCGGAAGATAAGGATAGTATGGATATGACTTGGAAAGAATGGAAAGCCAACAAACGCCGATTGGTAAAAAAACTTGAAAGTCAAGGATTTAAAACTGTTGATGTTATTGTAAAACCTAAAGAGTTGTTTAATTATTGCAGGATACATCAATTAAAAATTAACGGTGAATCAAGATCGCAATTTGCTAGATATAAAATGGATTTAATATAAGGAGAGAATTTTTTCAAATTGAAGCGAACTTCCATGATTTTTATCTGAACTTACCAATAAGCTAACCTCAATCAAGGAAAAAATATTATATCCTTAGCTGATCCATTTTAAACTCCGTAAGTTTGTAATCCACATTTTAAAATTCATATACCATTGGATACACAAACAAAAGATAGCTTACAACAGCTATTTCAACAGCATACAGGCGTGAAAGCCGAAAAAATTGATCCGTTACCAGCCTCTGGTTCAGATAGAAAGTATTTTAGATTATCAAATGATGAGATAACAATCATAGGAGCATATAATCCAAATGAAAAGGAGAATCATGCTTTCCTACAAATGACCGAACACTTTACCCAAAAGGGAATAGCTGTACCGAGTATTTTAGGAAAGGATATGGAAAATCATACTTATATAGTAGAGGATTTGGGAAATGAAACGCTTTTTCAAAAGTTAGCTAATGAGCGAAAAGGAATAGAATTTCCATCTTCTTTATTGCCATTATATCAAAATGCAGTAGAGGACTTAGCTAAAATTCAAATAAAAGGACACGAGGGATTCGATTATAAAAATTGGTGTTATCAAATAGAGTCATTTGATAAAACGTCGATGCTTTGGGACTTAAATTATTTCAAATATTATTTTTTAAAAGTCAGTAATGTTCCTTTTGATGAAGTAAAATTGGAAAAAGATTATCAACGGCTAACCAATTATCTACAACGAGCAAAAGATGATTATTTCTTGTTTCGAGATTTTCAAGCTCGAAATATTATGATAAAAGAAGGAACTCCATACTATATAGATTATCAAGGTGGACGAAAAGGAGCTTTACAATACGATTTAGCCTCTCTACTTTGTCAAGCTAAGGCAAATATTCCTTTTGAAATTAGAGAACAACTATTACAGCATTATATAAAAGCGGCTCAACAATTGACCGATATTGATGAAAATGAGTTTATTCGTTTTTATTATCCGTTTGTGTTGATTCGCTGTATTCAAGTATTAGGAGCGTATGGCTTTAGAGGTATTTATGAGCGAAAAGCACACTTTTTAACAAGTATTCCTTATGCGATTCGCAATTTAGAGTGGGTACTTGAAAAATTATCTAAGCGATTAAAACTACCGTATTTGAGGGAAGTGCTTCAACGGTTAATCGATTCAAGAGATTGGTCCTTACTCCTACCTAAAGCTAAGGATGGAAGGCTAACCGTAACCATTAGTAGTTTCTCTTACCGCCGAGGGATTCCTGTTGATACTTCTGGAAATGGAGGTGGTCATGTATTTGATTGCCGAGCCATTCATAATCCAGGACGTTATACACCTTATAAACGATTGACGGGAAGAGATAAATCTGTACAAGAGTTTTTAGAAGCAAAAAGTCGTATTAAAGATTTTCTACAAGATGTTTATGATGTAGTAGAACCTTCTGTAGAACGATATATGCAACGAGGGTTTACGAGTCTCATGGTTAGTTTTGGTTGTACAGGTGGACAGCATCGTTCTGTTTATTCTGCGGATAGTCTAGCGGCTCATCTCAAAGTCAAATACGATATTAATGTAGTTGTGAATCATGTGGAGCAAGAATTGAAGAATTGGAAAAATTGATTAGTATCTTAAGAACAGAGAGAAGAGATCAGAGAATAGAGATAAACTTATAATTTATTATAGGGCAAAAATCTTTCTCTACTCTCTATTCTCTGTTCTCTTCTCTAAAACTATGAAAGCCATCATATTTGCCGCAGGTCTAGGCACTCGCCTACGTCCTTTGACCAATGACAAGCCTAAAGCGTTGGTTGAAGTAAATGGACAGACGTTATTGGAAATTACTATTCGACGATTAGTTGGATTTGGATATAAAGATATTATAGTGAATGTCCATCACTTTGCGGATAAGGTGGAGAAATGTTTAAAAGATAATGATGGATTTGGTGCAAACATTATCATTTCGGATGAGCGAGGACAATTATTGGAAACTGGAGGGGGACTAAAAAAAGTGGCTAATTTTTTAGAAGGAGATGAGCCTTTTCTAGTGCATAATGTTGATGTTATTCATGATTTGGACTTAAAGCAATTATATCATCAACATCAACAATCAAATGCTTTAGCGACTCTTGCCGTTCGCAGACGTTCTACTTCTCGTTATTTGATTTTTAGCCCTAAAATGCAATTGCGAGGTTGGCAAAATATTAAAACAGGTGAGGTTAAATTATCTAAACGCTCTGTGGGTCAACTTAATCTCTATGCGTTTAGTGGTATTCATATCATTAGTCCTATATTTTTAGATTTATTAACGGAAGAGGGTAAATTTTCTATCATCCAACCTTATTTAAGATTAGCCAAAACGGAGACAATTCAGGGATTTGACCATTCTGATTCTTATTGGATAGATGTGGGGAAATTGGACAGTTTAGAAGCGGCAAAACGGTATTTGAAGGAAAATCCAATTTCATCTACCAACAAGATGGATTTCAAATAAGAATTTTCAATTCTTCAACTTTTTATCTATTTTGAATTCTATTACAACCATTTAAAACCAAAGTTTATGCAAATCAAAGAAACACCTAAAGTTTATGATGTCGTCATAGTAGGATCAGGAGCAGGTGGAGGAATGGCTACAAAAATCTTGGCTGAAGCAGGCTTAAATGTAGCGGTGGTAGAAGCAGGTCCTTATTTTGATCCTAAAAATCCAGAACAACAGACACAACTAAAATGGCCTTGGGAATCTCCTCGGAGGGGTGCAGGTACAACTCGTGCTTTTGGTGATTTTGATATGGCGTATGGTGGTTGGGAAATTGAGGGAGAACCCTATACTACAACGGAGGATACTAAATTTCGCTGGTTTCGTTCTCGAATGTTAGGAGGGCGTACTAATCATTGGGGTAGAATTTCCCTTCGATTTGGGCCTTTAGATTTCAAAAGAAAAGATCAAGATGGATTAGGTGAAAATTGGCCGATTAGTTATGATGATGTGAAGCCATATTATGATAAAGTTGATAAATTAGTCGGGGTATTTGGGAGTAAAGAAAATATACCAAATGAGCCTGACGGCTTTTTCTTACCCCCTCCAAAACCTCGATTGCATGAGCTTTACTACATCAAAGGAGCAAAAAAAGCAGGTATTCCAGTAATTCCTTCTCGTCTGTCCATTCTGACTAAACGAATCAATAAAGAAAGAGGGGTTTGTTTTTATTGTAGTCAATGTAGTCGCTCTTGTAATGCTTATGCAGACTTTTCATCGGGTTCTTGTTTGATTTTTCCAGCTCAAAAAACAGCTCAAGGGCAAGTTGATTTGTATGTCAATGCAATGGTTCGGAAAGTAACGACTAATGACGAAGGATTAGCAACAGGGGTTTCTTATATCAGCAAAGATGATAGAAAAGAGTATAAGCTCAAAGGTAAAGTTGTCGTTTTGGCAGCGTCGGCTTGCAGTAGTGCTAGGATTTTATTCAATTCGAAAAGTAAACAACATCCAAATGGTTTAGGAAATAGTAGTGATGTTATGGGTAAGTATTTGCACGATTCTACAGGAGCAAGTCGAATGGGATTTTTACCAGCTTTGATGAATCGAAAAACCTATAATGAAGATGGGGTAGGAGGGATGCATGTTTATTCTCCATGGTGGGGCAATGATCAGAAATTGGATTTCCCAAGAGGGTATCATATTGAAGTTTGGGGTGGAATGGGCATGCCATCTTATGGTTTTGGATTTGATGTAAGTTTGTTAAATGAGCATATTGGTGGTCAAGTAGGCGGTTATGGAGCAAAACTAAAGCAAGACGTGCGTAAGTTTTATGGTTCTGTAGTTGGAATGTCTGGACGAGGGGAGTGTATCGCTAGAGAAGATAATTATTGTGAAATAGATCCACATAAAGTGGATGAATTTGGAATCCCTGTACTTCGGTTTAATTATACGTGGTCAGATCATGAGCGAAATCAAGCGAAGCACATGCACGATACCTTTGAGGAAATTCTGACGGGTATGGGTGCAACTATTTTAGGAGATAAACCAACTGCTGAGCAAGATTATGGCTTAAATGCTCCGGGTGAAATTATCCATGAAGTAGGGACAACTCGAATGGGCGATGATCCGAAAACTTCTGTCACCAATTCATTTGAGCAATTGCATGATGCTAAAAATGTATTTGTCGTAGATGGAGGGCCTTTTGTATCTCAAGCAGATAAAAATCCAACTTGGACGATACTTGCCCTATCTTGGCGAACTTGTGATTATATCATTGATGAATTGAAAAAACAAAATCTTTAAGGAAGTGAGAACGATATGATGTTGTTGACTTTTAATCGCTTCGTTGAATCAAAAATAACTGGGTAGCTTAATCTAAAAATATGTAAATTGTGATAAACCAAAAATCGTTAGAATATGGCGTATAGTGATTTTACATTGAAGGACATTAAGGATAAATTTGGTATATCCAATAAAGTGGAAAGTCTATTTGAGGATATTTCATCTGTACCGATTAGCGAAAATTTAGAAGAAGATTTGGCGTTAGCAAGAGTATTACCTGTGCGAAGCGAAAAAGCAAAATCAGAATTGATTATTATGCCAATTTTGATAGAATTAATGAAACGCAATAAACGGTTTTTTACGATATATTCTGGAGATACATTAAATGCTGATAAGGAAAAAGGACTATCGGGGGAATGTGATTTTATCTTAGCCAAAAACGTTGGTACATTCGATATAAATACACCAATTTTTACCATGGTAGAAGCTAAAAAGAGCGATGTACAAATCGGGATTCCTCAATGTGCTGCTCAAATGATAGGAGCAAAATATTATAATAAAGCAGCTAATCAAGAGGTTGAAAAAATTTATGGTTGTGTCACTACAGCAGATGACTGGATATTTTTAAAATTGGAAGGGGAGCAATTGACGATTGATAATAAAAAATACTATTTGGGTAATGTCGGAGAAGTGTTAGGAATCTTTCAGTTTATTATTGATTATTATAAAAAGGTGTTGACGTAATCATTTAACTTAAATATAATGAAATCATTCAAACATTGGACGAGGCAAGATATAGCGGATAAGTTTGGGTTAGAAGTAAAACAATCTTGTAAAGATTTAGAGCGATGGTTAGCAGTAGATGAGGAAGTATCAGAAGCTGATAAGAAGGAGTTATTAAGATTACAAACTAAATTAAAAAAGAACGTAGATACTTGGAATGAACAAGAGTTGATTATCAAATTTATTGCTTTATTGATAGATAAAGTGGATTATGATAATACTGCATTTAAAGCTTATGCTAATCGAAAATTAAAAGGTAAAGTGGATGAAGTAGAATTATCGGGCGAAGTAGATTTAATGATTGCTTCTGGGCAATTTGAACCTAAAAATCCTTATTTCTGTCTGCACGAATATAAAAAGGAAAAAGGGGCAGATAATGATCCGTTGGGACAATTAATTATAGCAATGATAACGGCTCAGGCTTTAAATCAAAGCCAACATCCTATTTACGGAGCGTATGTAATGGGTCGAAATTGGTTCTTCTTAACCTTAATCGGACGTGAATATTGTATTAGTGAAGAATATGTGGCAACACGAGATGATATTTTTAAAATATTCAATATTCTACATCATTTAAAGGAGTTGATTCAAGAAATCACTCAAGAAAAATTGGGCGGTCAAGCCTCAAAGGATAAAGAGTTATAGTATTTGGATAGTGTGAATATTTAATATAAATTTTTAAACATATAAAGATGAGTCAATTAGAGTTAAAGGGAGGTATATTGGAAATGATTGCTAAAATTGATGATTTAGAATCTCTAAAAGCATTAAATCAATTAATTACAGATTTTGTAGGTAATCATCTAAAAGATACAGATTATTGGGAAGAATTAAGTGATATAGAAAGCAATGAATTAGAAATTGCAATTGAAGAAAGTGAAGATGAAGCTAATCATGTTTCTCATGAAGAGGTAATGAAAAAATATTTAAGATAGTTTTTAATTATATTTATATACTCCTAGACTAATCATCATTCTATGTTTGACACAGAATCTAGCTTACATTAGTTACTTTCAAATATTGTGAGCAATAATTAAAAAATAACCCAAAAGTATAGTGCAAATAAACCATTGAGATGGTTTTATTCATCAATAACTAACTAGCCTCATCGAAACGCTTTTGAATATCATTTATAATTTCTTTTGGTAATTTTTTACTTCTATACCAAAGTGTTAAGAGAACAATACCTGATAAGAAACTTATTATAGTGAAGGGCAAACGCATAAGATAATTTTGTATTCATGTGTTTAATCAAAAAATATACT
>CAYLSF010000277.1:0-7743 GCA_964385675.1 uncultured Saprospiraceae bacterium | reverse complement strand
CGGGACTGCCCCATAAGCAATGATTCATCAAAAAACAATCCATTAAATCTACCTTAGCCCGACCATTTAAAAAGGCAGAAGTCCGCATCAATCGAATGATTTTTTTCCAGCGCCTATCGTGTACTATAATCGGCGTACCGACACCTGCTGCTCTAGCATTATACTCTTCTAGTTTTATTTTGACGAGTTGAATGGTGTTCAATACCTCTGGCCCAATTTGAATTTGATTAATCGTTTGATGCCATTGAGCCAATTCTTCATTACTAAACTTTAAATCGGTTGGAATATCATCCTCATACACATCTTTTACATCCGTAATCATAGTCAAGAAGTTGCTAAACTGCTTGATATTTCCTAACTCTAATCGTAGTAAAAACCTATCCCAAATCGGCGCTAAATTGGCATTTTTAGGCGGTAATTCATTAGAAGCCGTGATGATACCCCGAATATCAACTTGCATATCTTCATCACCATTTCTATAGATTTTTTCATTTAAAATGGTCAATAACGCATTTTGAATAGCGGAGCCTGCTTTCCATATTTCATCTAAAAATACAATATTCGCCCCTGGTAAATAGCGATCCGTTAGTCGCTCATATTTATCTTCTTCTTTGAGTTTTTTAATGGAAATTGGCCCGAAAATCTCATCAGGCGTACTAAACTTACTCATCAAATATTCAAAAGACACCCCATCCGAAAAAGCATATTTGAGTCGTCGAGCAATTAAACTTTTACCCACCCCCGGAGGACCTAATAAAAAGATACTTTCCCCCGCTACTGCACTCAAAAGGGCTAGTCCTACCGCCTCTTCTCGTTCATATAATCCTTTACACAAGTGATCCAATAATGCCTTAACTCGTTTATGCGTAGTCGTTGGTTGTATCGCTATATTTTCCATGTTGTTAAAAAGAGAATTTGAAGGGTAAAGGTTTAGGGTATATTCAATTTTTATTGCTAAATAAATAAGAAATAGGGAGGTGTTTTTGGTATAAAAATGTAATCCCTTGATAGAAAATAGATGATGCCAGTTCAAATTTGATTTATTTTAAACATGAAAAAGCAAGATGAAATTTATTTGATGAAAAATCATATTTATGGTACGATATTACATTATGGGGTTCTTAGGTGTATTGGTTACTACTATTGTTGTATTAACATACGAACCCCTAATGGCATTTGTAATACTTTGGTGGTTTTATGGTGGATTATTGTCATTTGGATATAATGCAGTAAGTATTTTGACTAGTAGGAATATACCATTTAAAGCAAGCGGATATGCTGTAGATTCAAAATCTTTAAAAAACATCATGGAGTCGTATAAAGATGATGAGTTACTAATCAAACAATTGAATAGAGCGATATTTTTTAGAAATATTTCAGCAGCTTTGATTCTTAGTTGGATGGTTATGATCGGATTAATGATTTTTTTAAGTAATTAATTACCAAGTTGATAAAGCAAATACAAAAATATATTTCGGAGTTAGATGTATTACGATATGAGTTTTTTAAACGCGTATTGTATATTTTGGTATGTATTATAGCTATCATTCAAATAGAAGATAAGCGTGGTTCTTACGTTATGGTGGGACTTCTTGTTTTTATGACTTTTCAACTTCTTTGGATTATTGCATATTCTCAATCGTTATTAGATGATTTTTTTCCGCCTAAAAAACAACATGAAATTCAACCTAAACGATTTGATGAAATAATGAGTAATAGAGTAACAGTAGTTTTGACTTTTGTAGGGTTAGGCTTTCTATATTGTGAGTTGGCACATATCCAAAATACTCTATTTGGTCGCCAACTCTTTTGGTATGGAGCATTTTTAGGGATAGTTTTAGCTATTATAAATATTAAGGTATTAAAGCAAATTAGTCCAACAATTTGCGATACTGGTCATCGACGATATTCTATTTACTTTGGTTTTTATGTTGGCTTGTTTCTTTTAATTCCCGCTTTGGGTAGTTTTATTAATTATCAATTTAGGTCGGTTGATATTAATTGCTCTACTTACACGATTCAATCTAAATCTATCTCAACTTCTTCTGAGCGTGATGCTTATTTGTTAAAAATTTATATTAATGGTAGAATAGAAGATTTTGAAGTATCGGAATTAGTTTTTGAAAATGCAGGAGAAAATAAAACCATTGAATTGTGTACACAAAAAGGCTATTTGAATTATGAGGTTGTTTATTATTTTAAACCATTGTAGCCTTCTATCAAGGCACTTTTAACCCAATCTAAAAGTTAAAATTATCAATCTCCTATCTTCTCTTTTGGTGAATCCTATAATTTTTCAGATTTTGAGTGTATAACTAGTAAAAAAATGATTCGTCAAAGTCTAAAGCAGATTAAATATTTCATTACGGCATGGATACTATGTTTTCATACAGCAGGAATAGCTCAAAATCTAATTCCCGATAGTGCCTTTGGTGCTGTAACGTTAAATAGCTTATGTGAACCGCCTTATTTAGCGATTTCTTATGCGGATTACTGGTATGGGGTTGAAAATGCGACGGTGGATTTATTTATGGGGAACTGTAAACATGAGTTAATTGGTACAGGTCCAAATCTGTGGCCTTTTTGGGCATATCCCAATACTAGTAATTCTTTTATGGGACTTTGGGGGAGGTATCGAATGGATTTATTGCGAAGTAGTGAAGTCTTTGGAACACCTTTTTTAGAGACTTTAAACGAAGGGCAATTTTACCACTTTTCAATTGATATTCGATATCGAGGACTTTGGCATGAAGACGATGATTTTACCCCGATTAATTGTAATACGACCACCCCTAGGTCACTAGAAGTTTTTATCAATGAGGGTACGATTACAGGTACAGAAGTGGAGTTAGGCGATGTGATTGAGGTGGATGCTAATAATATTTTGACACTAACAACTGCTGCAACTGTAGATACTATAGCAACGCTAAATTGGTCAACACTAACAGCTTGTTTTGAAGCCACGGGAGGTGAAACGGATATAGCTGTTGGATTGAGTATGGGAATTTTTGAAGCACCCTATCCTTGTGATAGCAATCATTTTGAGCGAGACCATTTTGGTTTGTATTATTTTAATATGGATAATCTTAAAGTGATTCCTTTTCCACCTCCTACCACAGATACAGTATTGCTTTGTACGGAAAGAGGAACGGTTAATTTAGACATCACTTCTTATTTTGATCCAGCAACATTGGATTTTGTTTCTTTTGAATGGAGGGATGGATACGAAGGAACGGTACGAGATTTTACGCAACCGGGCTATTATTATTTTGATGCTTATGTGGAATGTGGCGTTATTCCTTTTGAAATTTTTATAGAAGAAAAACGATGTGAAGCTATTGTTTTTGTTCCCAATGCTTTTACGCCTAATTTTGATGGCGATAATGATGAGTTATTTCCTTTCTTTGGGCATGATTTTCCAATTACCAATTTTCAATTTCGAGTATTCGACCGTTGGGGAAATTTATTTTACCGTAGCACCATCAATGATGGTTTTACGGGTTGGGACGGTCGAGTAAATGGTGTGGCGGCTGATATTGGAATTTATGTATGGTCGCTTGAATTTGATTTGATAACGCCCGAAGGCGTAAAACCGTATCAGGTGTCGGGTGATGTTTTATTAGTGCGGTGATTTTTAAAGACTTTGACCGAATTTCCCGATAGTGCTCGGGAGTAATGGAAACGCGGATTTAGCGGATCAATACGGATTTGCTTTCAATAATCTTTGTGCACTTCGTGTCTTCTCCGTGTACTCTGTGTCCTAAAAAACCTGAAATTCAGGAGATTGCAATATCGCTTTAACCAACGCCTCCAAAGGAATTTTAACTGCGCTTTTTCCAGCCGTATTTAAATAATTTTGCCATTCAAATTGCCAATTGATAAGGGATAGATTATCTAAAAAGACCGTATTTAAAAAGTAATTAAATCGGTCGGTATCAGGCGTTTCACAAAGTAGGTAGGCTAGCATTTCTTGAACCAATACTGTTCCATCAGCAGGATTGGAAAAATTACCTGAATTGTGTACAAAATCGACAATATCTAAGGCAGAACCATTAAATCCTGTGGATAAGACTCGCCAACCCGTGAGTAGCGTTTCTGCAAATTTATACCTAGCAATAATAGACCCCGAATGAAACCAATTTTGTGAATACGCAGGGGCTTGATGATAGGCAGGGTAGCCCGCTACTTCGGTTGGTGAAAAGAGATTAAAACCAGATTTTTCAAACACATCATCTAAAATCCACTTGTGATAAAATTCGGTGTAATGGTATAAGTAATTAGTGACTGGATCGGGAATCGGCATATCAAAAAAAGCTAATGCATGCGTTACCATATCGTGTGGTGCTTTTACCAATCCACCAATAATTTCATCCGAATTATCCGAGTCATCCTCATCGTAGAAGTGTTGACTTTTGAGTAATTGCTCTACGGTTGTTTGAATATTGTAATTGCTATTAAAAAAGGTTTGAGCTAAGGGCTGAATAATGTCGGTTTCAATCTCTGTGGTAATATTATTACTGACAAAAAAGCGATAGAGTTTTCTGCAAAAATTCTCTGCTACGGCTATTTTAGTAAAAATCATATCCACAAAATCAGATAGTTCTCGGTACATATCCGATTCCAAAGTTGCCCCAACAATGGTCGTGGTATCAAATGCACTACTAAAAGTTTTATCATTTTTATCATGAAAACTATGCTCCGCATAATTCCTTGAAAGTCCCGTATCGGGGTCGTTATGTGCGGAATTTGTTCGTGTACCTCGTCGCCAACCCGAAATCGTTCGAGTGGCCTGTTGTACATCGTGTTCTGTAAAGGTGGTATAATTATCAGGTGCAATTTGAGCTCCTTTTCCAATGGTAAATAATTCTAAAAACTCCCGAGCATAATTTTCATTCGGATTAAATCCAAAATTGACTTCATTATCTAAATAATCGCACATTAGATTATCTAAGGTCATTTTTTTAGCGAACTCTTGAAAACTCCCTAATTGATAAAATTCCAATAATTTGATGTAATCATAAAATCGCTCGGAATGCTCATCAAAGATGGAAATGGTAAATATGGTGTGCAAGAAAAATTGCATTTTATGTGCAATGGATAAATCTTGCATTGCTTCTTGTAGCCACCAAGCTTTGATGTAGCGGTTTAAGTGAAAAGAAGCACTCACGGGTGTTGTCCCTTGATTGATCCAATGTTGACCTGTGTAAGGATCGAGTGGCTCCGGAAGGGTAGGGGCTTTAGGCGTAAATAATTCAGTCATGGCTTGTGAGACTGTTTTAGTCGCAAAGCTATCCACATTCGCTTTCGTCACGGCATAAGTCGTCCGCCTCAATAAATGAGCGGCAAGCCGATGGCCCAAAGGGGTTGCATCTGATTTAGGGGTAAGTGAAGCCATTTTAGTAGGTTTAATCCCGATAGCTATCGGGATGGATCTAAGGTTTAAGGTATGTAAATTTCTCTTAAAACGCTTAACACTCAATTTATAAAATACTCAAAAATAGTAACCCGAGAATAGACGAACTTCAATCCAATGTCAAAATAATTCAATTCGTAAATGGAATTAGAACTTTAACCTAAAAAATCAAGACATTCGTCCATCTTGATAATTTGAAAAGATACCATTTACAACTGAAATTGATGTTTTGTGTTAATAATTGTGAACTTTGGATAGTTTCATTCAAAATTCATTCATTGAAAATTCAAAATTAAAAAAATGGCAAGTGCATTAAAGAACTTATCCACATACGATGAAAGTAATATTCCAAGTGCAGAAGGCTTAAAATTTGGAATTATTGTGTCGGATTATCATAATGATATTACCTATCCGCTATATGAGGGAGCTTACGAAACATTAGTGAAACATGGCGTAAAGGAAGAGGATATTCATACCATTCAAGTACCAGGTGCGTTTGAATTACCCGTAGGAGCAAGGATATTAGCTCAATCTAAAGTCCTAGATGGTTATATCTGCTTGGGATGTGTGATTAAAGGAGAGACAACGCATAATGAATACATCAATACTTCTATTGCCAATGCCTTGATGAGTATGGGCGTTGCGTCTGGAAAACCTTTTGTCTTTGGTTTATTGACTCCAAATGACCATCAACAAGCGGTGGATCGCTCTGGCGGTAAGCACGGAAATAAAGGCGTAGAAACAGCAGTAGCCGCTATTCGTATGGCGACGTTGAAAAAAGAATTGGGGACACGTAAGAAGTCAATTGGGTTTAATTAGGAGGGCGTGATTGTGTCGGCTTCGCCTGATTGTATGATTGTGTCGCTTCGCTGATTGTTAAATAAAGGTTTGAGGAAGCAACGAAGTTGCTCAATAATCTAACAATCAGGCGAAGCCGACACAATCACACAATCACTCCTTCCCCTTCGCCTTTCTAGCTCGTTTTTGCTCGGCATTACTTTCATAAATGACATATTGTTCGTAACGAACGGGATCGGTTTCTACCCAAATATCTTTTCCAATATTACAGAGGACTATCATTTCTTGATAGAGATCATTACCTAATGCCGTACGTTTTTCGACATAAATATCTCGGTCGTTGACGCGGTCTTTTTGGATGTGAATGCTATTTTCAAAATCATTCATGGTGTCTTTGACCTTATCTAAATGAATTTCCGAAAGCCCGACATCTGCTAAAAATGGTATCATTTGTTTGCCAACTCGAATGACTCGCTTGGCACAAAAAAGCAATTGAGCATCAGACATATCGCCCATTTTTTGAGTACCAAATCTACGATATCGCCCTGTCCGATTATTATATTTCATAGCCACACGAGTCATAACACTACGGATAGCTGTTTTTAAGCGTTCTGCATCACCTTGCTTATTTTCTGTCATTTGCATTTGAATCCCTAGCAACTCGTCATCCGTCGGGAGTTCTTCAAATTGCCCACATTTTTCTTTAAACTCATCAATTCGACTTTTGGGATAACCATAAGTCGTAAATTGTTCTACATCCCGTTCAGCGTATTTAATGCGTTCGATACATTGTATATACAGCTCCGAATCAGGGAAATTATATGCTCTACTTGATGCTTGTTTTTTCATGATTTTTATTTAATTAAATTACCATATCCACCTAATTTAGCTCTCATTTTTTCCAGAAAGGTAAATTTGAATCCTTTGGGTACAAGTTGTATATCCTTTAGATTAGCATAGATGATGGCTTTTGTTTTAAGATTAGAATCCTTCAAAAGCGATTGTAATTTTTCAATTTGCTGAGGACTCATTGGTTTATATTCATCATGGATACAAACCATCGCTTCTCCACAATGACTGCGTACTTCAGGATGGTTAGAAGATAATTTATTGGTCAAAAGATTTAACGTGTTCGTGTAAAACTGATCTGTCATGTCCTTTAACTCTGTCAAATACATCATAGAGGAAAGCTCTATGTCCGCATCTTGAATCTCTTTTTCAACAGCATCAATGAGTATTGTTAATTCATTAAAAATAATATCATCTAAGCCAATAGGATCTGACCATAAGGCTTCATAAAAAACAGAACGAGGCGAATCCATATCAAAATCTAATTGGAGCATATACTGCTTAAATCCTTCTGTATTCTGTCTAATTCTATTGTTGATGATTTTAATGACTTCCTTCTCTTGTGCGTCAGGTAAGTCAAGAAAATTGTCTATTTTATCTTGTAGATCGTTAAACATGAATATTTCTTTAATTGATAATTGATAATTGATAATTGATAATTGATAATTGATAATTGATAATTG
>CAYLSF010000276.1:0-7775 GCA_964385675.1 uncultured Saprospiraceae bacterium | reverse complement strand
GCTACAAATGGCTTTAATTTTTATAAGATTAAGTTGAAGCCTTTGGCTTAATTTAAAAGGGTGACGAACGGTGAATGATTTTGTAATAAATTGAAAATAAAATAACTACAACTAATCTATTATCTCCTATATAGGAAGCTATCGTAATTATGCAAGTAGTCAAAACGTAATTTAAAATATATCTTTAGCCTCAGTACTTACAGCAATCGAATAAAATATGTGTCAACTATTTTTTACCATTCTGATACCGCTCAAAAAATTCAATTTCTAATAATTCCCAATTCAGTTTCCAACTCTGTCTTAGCACTTTGCTCCGCAGCAGATAAATTTCCGTTTAATAAATTATTATTCTCATAAGGATCATTAGCTAAATGATAAAATTCTTCATCACCATTTGCATTGACAATCAACTTAAAGTTCCCATTACTAATCGCCCAGGAGTCATCTGTTCCATCGTCTTTTTCAGCGTATTGAAAATTTCTAATCGTAGATGGGGTTTCTAATAACGATTTAAAACTTTTACTATCATGAATGGAGCTGGTATTGACGCCTGCTAACTCTGCTATGGTCGTAAAAAAATCAGTTGCACCAATTAAATTATCATCTTCTCCTGTCCTATTTACCCCTTTTCCCGATACAAACATCGGAACATTTACACCACCTTGGTATAAACTCCCTTTGGCTTTTTGATTAGAAAATGGCGATTGAGCAACTGCCCCAGGCGAGCCATTATCTCCTACAAATAAAATAATGGTATTATCTAATTCCTCTTGTGGAATTGAAGCGATTAACCGTCCTATTTGAAAGTCTATGGCTTCGATAGCAGCCATATAATAAGGCGTTGGGTCTAATCCATCTGCATAATTCGGCAAACTACCTTGTGTGTGCATCGCATTAGGTGGAACATGATAGGGCGTATGTGGAGCATTGTAAGCTAACCACAGAAACCATGGTTTGGATTGACTACTGATCCAATCCATAGATAAATCTGTAAATACTTTTGTGGTATATTGGTTATTTGTACTCGTGTTACCATCTTCTGTAAACTGCCAATCATAATAGTTATTAGCACTCCCCCGTATCAATCCTGCAAAATAATCTATCCCAAAAGATTCTGGATCAGCATTCGTATTATTTCCCGATAAATGCCATTTGCCAATCAAAGCGGTAGCATAAGCGTTATTGGTTTCTTCATTAATGTATTGTTGTATCGTTTTTTCTGATGGTGGTAAAACATCACTCGCCCATTTTACACCTGTTCTATAACCATACTTACCGGTAATGATTGCCGCTCTTGTAGGTGAACAAGTTGGGTTGACCCAAGTATTCGTAAAAACTAACCCTCTATTTCTTAATTCATCTAAATTGGGCGTGTTAGGTTTTATCGTTCCTTCTGCAAATCCTTGTAAGGCATCTTTGCCCAAATCGTCAGCAATGATTAATAGAATATTGGGCTGTTGCTCAGGTGTAGGATTATCGGTCGGTTCATCCTCTTGACAACTCCCATAAAAAAACACCCAAAAAAGTAGTGGTAAATATCTCATTGTATAAAATTTTAGCTCAGGCAGTAAGTAACAAATAGTAAACAGTTTTCGCAAGTTATTTTCGACCGTTGATTAAATTACTAATTATCAATGTGTTATTTGAAACTCAATAACTTTTAGTAGAATTGCCAAAAGTATGGCACAACATATAATAACTAACTTTCGCTTTCTTTTTAGTGTGCTTTTACTTTGTAGTAACATCGCTTTTATGCCTTGAAGGAGCGTTGTTCTATTAAGCCATAAAATACCTAAAATCATGATTTGATAGATAATAGCAGCCTTTAATGCCCCCACATTCACTTCATAAAAAATATCTTGAACGATGACATTCATTAAAATACCTGTTAGTAGTAATCCACCTAAAATCCTCGTTTTCCGAATAAGTAATAATGTACCTCCTACTACTTCTAAAATCCCCAGTACAACTGCATAAGATTTTGAATAGCCATAAAAAACCCACATCAATTCCATTCCCGTCAATTCTGAAACACCTTTGGTTACCAATGCTTGATTATCGAACTGAATATACTTACCCAAGCCATAAATATACATGGCAGAGGTTACAATTAATACAAACGATAATTCAATAATTGCTGGAATGTCTTCCCGTTTCATGTTGGTCTCTGTCTAGTTCCTTGAATTTCAAAGGGGAACTTTTAAATGTTCCCCTTTGAAAAATTTAAATAATTAAATCAACCCAAACTGCTCAAAGTGATGATGGAAATGTTTACGATTATACAATTCCCACATATACACATCCAAGTCACCAAAAACGGAATTTGGAACAGTTGCTTTTGGATTCGCCTTAAAAAATGCGTCAACTTCATCTATTGCTGTTAGTAAAGCTGATTTTGCTTCTTCTAAGCTATCATAGCGTAAATCCTCTAATTCCCCTTTTCGTAATGCAGGATGATCATAATTCTTAATTAAGAATCGGTAATTATACAAAGAATCTTGTAATTTCTCTAAATACTTTTCTGGCGTGTAAGATTTGAACGCCATTTTGCCTTGTGCCACTTGAAAGAAATATTCCAAATGCTCTACCATGTGTTGAGCCGTCATTTTACCCCATTTGGGTTGAGTGCTCTCTGTCAATCCATATAAAGCCTGTTCTACAGTAACTTTATTAAATTCCATAAATGGACTTTTCTTTTGCACCAAAGTTAAAATCGTTGCAAAAGCTACCAATTCTCCATCTTGATCAAATACCTCTTCATACCATTTTACAACCCCTGACGGATGTTCTTTTCCTCGACTATCTCTATCCACTTTTTCCTTACAAGTCAATCGAACTTGAAGCGTATCATTATGATAAATTGGACGAACAAATCGACAATCTTCTAAGCCATAATTTGCTCCAACAGGCCCTTTGGCTGCATGTACAAACAAACCTGCCGCAGCCGCTAATATAAAATAACCATGTGCTGCACGTTTTTCGAAAATAGAACCATTTAAGGATGTAATATCAGTATGAGCATAAAAATGAT
This sequence comes from uncultured Saprospiraceae bacterium, assembly GCA_964385675.1. Classification (GTDB taxonomy): domain Bacteria; phylum Bacteroidota; class Bacteroidia; order Chitinophagales; family Saprospiraceae; genus CAYLSF01. Next base: position 4,744 of record CAYLSF010000276.1, on the reverse strand, counting down.
CCCAAGTTAGATTAGCAAAATTTTGAATATCGGAATCCGTCATCGTACGCTTATGCGTTAAAAGCGACATCCCTGGCTGAATCTCTTCAAAGTAATATTTAAACGGATGTTTTGGAGCTTCTATAACCTTTGCCTTAGGTTGATAGATTCCTGTAATTTTAGTAATCGTAGTAGGAGTTCCTTGTACCGCACAACGCTGTAAATAATGCTTAATTCCACGCATTCCGCCCATTTCCTCGCCACCGCCTGCCCGTCCTGGGCCACCATGCACTAAAGTTGGTAACGGTGAGCCATGTCCTGTGCTTTGCTTTGCATTTTCACGATTCAAAACCAAAATACGACCATGATGTGTTGCAGCTTCTACGACAAATTCTCTGGCTAAATCATCATTGTATGTTGTTATAGAACAACACAATGAGCCTTTCCCCATCTGAGATAATTCAATCGCCTCCTCCAAATTTTTATAAGGCATAATGGTACTTACCGGCCCAAAGGCTTCAATTTCATGAACGGCTAAATTTTTATAAGGATTTTTTTCTAATAATACAACAGGACTTAAAAATGCCCCTTTTTCATAATTCGCATCTACTACATCAATTCTATCCAAATTACCATAAACAATATCTGCGGTTTGCGTCAAATGCTCAATCGCACTTCTCACCTCTTGTACTTGTGCTTTGCTTACCAATGCCCCCATCCGCACTTCCTTCAATCTAGGATTTCCAATAGCTACTTTTGCCAAAGATTTACCTAACGCAATTTGAACGTCTTCCACCAAGTTTTCAGGAACAAATACACGTCGAATTGCGGTACACTTTTGACCACATTTAGACGTCATTTCTTTGCGAACTTCTCTGATAAATAAATCAAATTCAGGTGTACCCGGCACCGCATCTTCACCTAATACCGTACAATTTAAACTATCTGCTTCCATATTAAATGGTACAGCTTCATTGATAATCCGAGCGTGTCCTTTTAGCTGACGCCCAACACTAGCCGACCCTGTAAACGTCACAACATCTTGAGATTCTACCGTATCTAAAATAGACCGAGCCGAACCACAAACCAACTGTAATGCCCCTTCTGGTAAAATGCCTGATGCGATAATTTCATGAACAACCGCCTCTGTCAAAAAAGAAGTTGCCGTTGCTGGTTTCACGACAGCGGGAACACCTGCCATCCAATTGACCGCACATTTTTCTAACATCCCCCATACTGGAAAATTAAAGGCATTAATATGAACCGCTACGCCTCGCTTTGGCACCATGATATGGTGTGCCATAAAATTTCCTCCCCGAGATAAATCCACCGCGTCACCATCTACATGAAACGGTTGATTTGGGAAATTTTTACGCAAGGACGCATTCGCAAATAAATTTCCAAACCCTCCTTCTATATCCACCCAACTATCGGCACGAGTCGCCCCTGTTTGATAAGAAATTTCATAAAATTGTTCTTTGCGTTTGGTAAGGTACAATGCTAATTTTTTTAGCATATTTCCACGCTGTTGAAAGGTCATTTTGCGTAACGGCTTCCCTCCTACCCTTCTACCATATTCTAAGATTTCTCCAAAATCTAATCCCTTAGTCGTAGCCATAGCCACCACTTCTCCCGTAACCGCATTGAACAAAGGCTTTCCATCGCCATCGCCTTCTATCCAATTGCCCAATACATAATTTCCTAATTTTTTCATAGCATTTTTTTAGTTGGTAACTCGTAATTTTTTATAAATGAATGGTATGCGTACTTTTTGAATACTCACTATATTCCATACTTTTTCGCAAAGAAGTAACTATTTTCACCTCAGCGTTTCGATAAATAATAGTGTCTATACAATAAGGTTTATAAACTGCTGTACAGATATTATTGAGTATCAAATCTTTGCTTTTATCCCTTTCAATATCTACTATGCCTACATGAAATATATCATACTCGTACTTATACGTACTATCTGATATATAAACTAAAGTTTTATGCTTTTCATTAAAATCTACAACGTGACGATAGGTTTGAATAGAACCTTTTTCTGTCTTTGATATTAAAGTAATAGCACTACAGTCCGTTGCACAACCATGTGTTGTAATAATGTTATCCTTTGTTTCTGCAATAAAAAGAGGTATAAAATACCTTCGATAGGTTAATAACCGTTTTCCGTAAAATAGATTATCAAATGCCCCCTTACTCACTCTTATATAAATATCTTCTTCAATTGTAGAATCTCTTTTTACCAAATATTCTATTTTCCAACCTAAAGGTGTAATGGTATCTTTAACCCATGCTTCCAAATCCATTAAACCTGGATACACTTCAAAATCGATAGAATCAATGGCAATAAGTTTACCATCTAAATTAATAGATTTCTTTATTTCAGGTTTAATTAGTGGAATTTCTACTTTAAGTTTAATGGGTGAAACTTCCACTTTAGGTTCACTTTCTTGTTGACAACTGTAAACCAACAATAGAAAGAATACTGTAAGCCAATACAAATTTTTTAATGCCATATCCTTGAGTTATACTTTTATTCTTTTATTGTTCCAAAACTAATTGACTACTCCTATAAACTGTCCCTCTAAAATAATAATAAATCACTCCTGCTTCATTCATCACATTCACATCAAAATCAGCCGTTTTGTGGGTTACGTTTAAAGCTTTAGCTTCTGCAAATAAAGCCTCTCCCTCCTTAGCGGATTTAGAATAGTGCATTGTACCATTAATAGAAACAGACAATCGCCCATAGGAATTAGAAGCAAAGGCAAACGCACTATCTGCAAAGGTAAAAGCAATGCCACCATGTAAAATACCATGACCATTCAGCATTTCTTTTCGTACCACCATTTTGATTTTACAATAGCCTTCTTCGATTTCGATAGGTTCTATGCCTAGCCATTGACTGCAATAGTCTTTTTCCATCATTTTATGATAGACAGATTTAGCTAATTCAGATTTGGTCAATTTGATTTTATTTTGAGTTAAACTAATACCCATTAGTTTGACAAAACTACTATTTATTTATCAAATAATCAATAACCTAATTTTGGGCCCACTTTAATAATATGGACAAGTTCATTTTTAGCCCTCTTTTAGTTTTTTCAAAAATTTTCAGAAAATGATGTGACGTTTTGATTTGCCGAGAGATAGAATAAGTGTAAATCATTTGGAATGATAGTTTGAACAAATTCTACAGAAAATATCAGACTTAAATTTTTATAAGAATTTCAGAAAAACAATTTGTTATTTATAAAAGCACCTTATCATTTATAACAACAGATTGATATAATACTAAAAGTGACAATTTAAAGATTTCAAATAAATTTTTATTAAAACTCCAAGTACTTCAAAAAATTAGTTGAGTACTTACCTAAAATTTTAAATTATGTGTACAAGAGTAATGTACTGCCCTGAGGAAAGTCGTGCCTTTGTTGGTAGAAATATGGATTTTGCAATATTAACACAACCTGATTTGTGGGTATTACCCGAAGGAATGGAACGAGATGCAGGTATTAAGTTTGAAACATTTCCATTAAAGACTTGGACTACTCAATATTGTAATGTCTTTCCTTCGCCTTTAAAAACTTGGACCTCAAAGTATAGTAGTGTCATCACTTCTGCATTTGCTACAAATGGAGTAGTTTGGAATGATGAGGGGGATGAAGGAGGAGCAGCCGCAGATGGACTCAATTCAGAAGGATTAACGGCTAATTTACTTTGGTTAGTTGCCTCAAATTATCCTAAGCAGACCAGTATTCCTGAAGGTTGTTATCCAATGTCTATTAGTGTTTGGTTACAATATATTTTAGATACCTGTGCAACTGTAAAAGAGGCTATTCTTGCGATGGACGATGTCTATATCATTTCCATACAAATAGCTCAATTTTCTTCTTTTAAAGAGGATACTGAAGCGAAGTGTCATTTATCTGTAGGTGATAGATATGGAAATACAGCTATATTTGAATACATCGAAGGAGAATTAGTCATCTCGACAAATGTAGAAGTTGAGTCTAGGCATACTATCCAAAAATATTCAAAAAAAGAGGTAGAGATTATGACCAATGATCCTAAATTTGACGAACAAGTTACTGCTCGCACATACTGGGAGGTTATAAATAAAGATGTATATAAAGTTAGAGATAATCTTACGCCTCCTATTCTACCAGGTTCAGGTGCTCCTGTTGATCGCCTTGTAAGAGCCTCTTATTATACAGAACAATTATATTTAGAGCATGCTAATAAGGTAGAAAAGAATAGCGACTATAAGCAAAGTAACAGTTTTGCATTAGGTAGATTATGTGCCGTATTAGACAATGCTGCTCAACCAATGATTAACATTTTTAATCCAGAAACGCCCAATACGAGTACCACGCAATATGTCTGTTTTTCAGATACAGAGGAGGGGCAATATTTTTATCGCTCCCGTTTGAGTCCATACATGATATGGATTAACTTTAAAGATGTGGATTTTGATGCTTTAGTAGATGGAAAAGCTTATAAATTAGCATTAGACACCACAACGGGTGCTGCTCATGACCCAGCAACAGAAGGTTACCTATACGGTGATGTAACCGACAAATTACAACAAGAAGATATGTTTGAATTTGTTCCTGTTGTACTATAACCTCAAATTGTTAAGTACTATTTAGGTTTAATATTTTTTGTGCTAAAAAGTTAAGGAATGATGATTAAATAAATGTGCTCCCGATAGCTATCGGATTAGCGTCAAGGAGCAAAAGAAAATTCACATAATTCT
>CAYLSF010000275.1:0-7790 GCA_964385675.1 uncultured Saprospiraceae bacterium | reverse complement strand
GAATTACGACTTATTTATTTTGCATAAATAAAATAATTATATACTTTATTTTGAATGTTTTTGCGTTCAGTAAATCAATTTAAGCTATATTAAATACTAATAAATTTGTCTATTTTTTAATAAAAGTTAAAATTTTAACATTTAAGAGGTGAGAAAATAAATAATCAACTCCAAATGACGTAGGAAGATGTAACACTGAACCCTAAAAATTTGACAAGTCAGACGAGGATATTATTTATTAGATCATCTCTAAATTCTTCAATTACCCTTATTATTCACTTTTATAAGTAAATCCTTTCCATGCTAAAATCCCCCAACCGATAATAAATAATATACCGCCAATAGGCGTAATAGGGCCAAGCCATGTCCATGAAGCTATCCCTAATAAATCTCTACACGCTAATAAATATACAGAACCTGAAAAACATACAATACCAATTAAAAATAACCACGCCACAGTATTAAGCCCTTTTACTTTTTGGTGCAACATCAATATCGCTACGCCCAATATCCCTAAGGTATGATAAAAATGATATTGAACTCCCGTTTGATACGTTGTTAGTTGCTCGGGCGTTAATTGACTTTTCAGACCATGTGCACCAAATGCCCCCAACATTACAACTAATACACCTAATAATCCAGCAATACCCAACCACTTTTTTTCCATCTTTTCATATTTTTGTGTGAGCCGACTCTCGATAGTTATCGGAAGGGACGACCTTCGACCTAAATGTTTTTATATAAAATTCACTTAATTTAGGAAGATAATATTTAGAACATTCCTCAATTCCGAAAATCGAAAGTCAAATACCGATAGCTTCCCGTACAGTTGTCGGGAGGTACGAAAGTCGAAAAATAAGCACAAATATACAATGACCACTACACTAAAGAAATGGAATTCTAAATGGTTTATAGGTTTTGGACTATTTTTTTTGATAGTCACAGTAGTCATCTATTTCTATTATAATGGTATGGAAATAATGCCTAACAAACATAAAACTTTTAAAGCCATCCCACAAGATACCCCTCTAATATTAACCATAAAAGATTGGGAAAAAACACAACAACAACTCTCTACCACAACTTATGCTAGTCAACTCCATAATTTATCTTGGATTAATTTACTCCATCAAGATTTAAAGGATTTAAATCAATTGATTGGAGCATTAAATATAAAAAAACTCCATCAATCCCCATTAACGATTGGTTTGCAAATGAGTAAAGCTACTGAAGTCAGTTATTTATATGTATTAGAGCATGAAAATTCAGCCACAGATATTGAAGTGTATCTTCAAGATTTAGATAATCTTATTATAGATAAACATATATTTGATAGTCGTACTATTTATGAGATAGGGATTACGGAAAATACTTCCTTCTTTTTATGTTTGGATAATGACTTACTAATTTTAGCACGTTCTTCATTTTTAGTAGAATATGCTATTAATCAAATAGATATTTCAACCTCTATTGAACAAGATAGACATTTCAAAAATATTAGAGCATTAACAGGAGATAATAGTGATATATCAATTTATCTAAACTTAAAAAAGCTACCTAATATATTAAATCATTTTGTCCAAAACGATTTAAAAGAAGAACATCAGCGACTTGCTACATTAGGCAATTGGGGTGGACTTGATATAACATTTGAGACTAATTCATTTATCATTAACGGTTATCTCAGTCCTGATTCAAAAAACCAATGGCTACAACGCATTCTAAAATCTCCCTTACCAGAATCTTCTACCATTGAAACCGTTTTACCCGATCATACGGCATTAGCCTTACACTTAAACCTTAAAGATTTAGTAACATTTTATCAAAACAATAAAACACTACAAAATCAAGATTTTAAATCCTACATTTTACCTTGGTTAGGCAATGAAGCGAGTTTAGTCATTACAGAACCAACAGAAGAGGATTTCATGATGCATCAGTTTATGGTGGTTAAAACAAAAGATGCAGCACAAACAACAGAATACTTATCACAATTTGCCAATTCGGTAGGTGAACTACCCACTGATAATCATCAAAATTTTAAAATCTATCAATTAGCTACCCAAAATCTATTATCGCCATTATTTGGTCAAGAGTTAGCCAGTTTTAAAAATCCTTATTATACCGTTTTAAATGATGAGTATGTCATATTTGCTAATTCAAAAATCCAATTGCAAGCATGGATAGATAAATATATTTTCAGTTTAACACTGAGTCAAGATGTAAATTACCAATCCTTTGTACAACAACAATTTGCACCACAAGCTCACCTTTACTTTTACATCAACCCCTCTAGTATTTACCAAATATTAGCTCATTATACTAAACCTGAGCTCAAAAAAGATTTATTTACAGCCTTTCAAGATATTCAAAAAATAAAGCCTGTCGGTTTTCAACTAACGCCTTACAACCAATTATTTTTTGTAAATGGCTTAGGCTTATATGATGAAAAAGGTAAAACACAACCCAACGTAATATGGAGAACGGCACTTAAAACCAAAGCCGCAATTGCCCCTAAATTAGTAAAAAAACACAATGCTGATGAATATGACATACTGATTCAAGATACGTTGAATCATCTATATTTATTAGATAAAAGCGGTCAAATACTTTGGGAACGACAGCTCGATAGTAAAATTCAGTCCGATATTCATCAGATTGATTATTACAAAAATGAAAAACTACAATACCTTTTTAACACTAAAAATAACATCTACCTTATTGATAGAAATGGTAAGGATGTAGAAGCTTATCCCCGTCAATTATTTTCCCCTGCCACCAATGGTTTATTTGTAGTCGATTATGATAGTATGCGGCAATATCGTATTTTCATTGCCTGTGAAAACAATAATATTTATGGCTTTGAGCAAAATGGAAAGCCCCTTAATGGTTGGAATGCACAAGAAAATGTAGGACGAATCATTTTCCCAATTCGCCATTTTATGATAGATAATAAAGATTATTTAGTTGCCCTAAGCGATAGCGGTTACCTCCACATTTTTAAACGCAATGGAGAACGACGCCTACCTTCTACAGATTTGGAGACAAATGGGAGAACCTTCAGTTCAGAAATTGGATTTGATGTCTCACCAGGTTATCACAGAGTAGTCGCAACGGATACACAAGCTAAAACTTATGTTGCCAACCTAAAAGGGGGAAAATTTAACTTAACGAATACCGTTGGCAACAATCAAAACGTTCAATTCGCTTTTGATGATGTAGTAGGCGATAAAAGAAAGGACTATATCCTATTGAGTCGGCGACACTTACAAGTCAGCTACTATGATGAAAACGGAGATTATCGTAAAAAAATAAAAAAAACCTTCGATTTTCCACAAGATGAAGTCTTTGCAGTAAGTGTGGAGGGGTACGATAAAAAATATGTAGGCACTACTTCCAAAGATTACCAATACATCTATCTTTTAAATGAAAATGGGAAACCTTTTTCAGATTTCCCACTTGGAGGTGATACTCGCTTCTTCATCACCGATTTATTTCAAGATGGTAAAAATGTCTTAGTTGTCGCCAAAGATGATGAAGTATATGCTTATAAATTGACGTTTTGAAATTAATGTGTTGTTGTATTGAAGTGTTGATGTGTTGTCGTTTAAAATACTCATAACACCAGTACGACAACACATCAACACTTCAATACGTCTATCTAAACCTGCCAATCAATTGGCTTCAAGCCTTGAGCTTCCAATAATTCATTTGCCGTAATAAAATGACGATTTCCTAAAAACGCTGTTCCTGCTAGAGGTGATGGATGCACCGCTTCTAACACATGATGTTTTGAAGTATCAATTAATTTCTTCTTTCCTTTTGCAAATCCCCCCCACAACATAAATATCAAACCTTCTCGATTATCCGATAATTTTTTAATCACCGCATCTGTAAATTTTTGCCATCCTACTTTACGGTGCGAGCCTGCTTTTTTATGTTCTACTGTCAACATCGCATTCAACATAAATACGCCCTGTGCTGCCCAATTGGTTAAGTCACCATGATTTGGGATTTCAAATCCCTCAATATTATCTGCTAATTCTTTATAGATATTTCTCAATGATGCGGGTTTCTTTACTTCTCTAGGTACAGAAAAAGATAACCCCATAGCCTGACCGGGGCCATGATAAGGATCTTGCCCCAAAATCACTACCTTGACATCAGCAAATGGCGTGGAATTAAAGGCATTAAAAATCAAAGGTCCAGGAGGATAGATGGTTTTACCCGCCTTTTTTTCTTTAATCAAGAATTGCTTAATGGCAGCAAAATAAGGCTGTTGAAATTCATCTTTGAGTTGTTCTTTCCAGCTTTCCTCTATTTGTACATTGGTAACTTGCATAAATATGTGTTTTGAGTGATGTTAAATTTATTCACAAAATAAGGAAATTTACATTTTTTATAAAATATTTGCGTATTAATTTTCCTTCAAAATGGTAAATAAAAAGTGTATTTCATGGAACTTAAAATTTTTATAGAAGGTTTAATCAATTGTTATTTCATTTATGAAAAAAGTCGTATATTTGCATCGCTTTTGAAGAAAGGCAAATTATATTTCTAAAATATCTTTAAAAACTTGGTCCCGTAGCTCAGTTGGATAGAGCAACTGACTTCTAATCAGTAGGTCACAGGTTCGAATCCTGTCGGGATCACAAACTTCTTTTAACAACCAATTCATTAACCTTAAGTGTGGTTATAAAGTGGTTAATTTTACAAAAAAGCTATAAGTAATTGAGACTTATAGCTTTTTTTATTAGACTGAATTCCTAATTTAAATACCTAAAAAATGTTTAGTCGAAGCCAATTAGCTCAATTTGATATTATCCTAGAGCGTGTAAAGCCTGATTTAAAAAATTTATCTTTTTGTAAACAAGTGAGTTGTGCTGAATACGAACAAGAATACTATACTTACAGGAGACGAGTAAAATATAAAGACTTCATTTATTTCGATATAGGATTTGGACATAATGAGGATAAATCTAGGGCATGGTATTATATCACGTTCTTACTATATAAGCCCAAAAGCTCTGCGATAACGGCGGAACAAATTGCTGCTTTACTTGCACATTATAATTTTAATGATAGGGCTAGTAAGAATTATCGAGTCGTTGCTGTTGAAAATTTCACACACTGGACGCCAGAAAAGGTAATTGACACTAAAGAAATCACAAACTGGTTCAAGAGCAAGCTACAAGAAGTCAAAGACAAAGAGGATAAAATTTATCAAATCTTAAATTTTTAAGAACAGTTCAAAAATGACTCCTCCCTCATTCTATTTTTCTCCTTAAATCTCCTATCTTTATTTTTTCTAACGCAATTGAAAAATAACCAATCAACCAATTCACCGACACATTATAGTCAGTAAAAAACACCATGCAATCTAAAAAACACTTATCAGAAAGGGATATTTGTACGCAGTACATCACGCCTAATATTGTGGCCGCAGGATGGAATATTCGGACACAAATGCGAGAAGAAGTTTACTTTACGGATGGGCGAATCATCGTACAAGGAAAACTATATGCCCGAGGGAAAGGTAAAAAAGCCGATTATATTTTATACTATAAACCCAATATTCCAATAGCTGTCATTGAAGCAAAGAAAAATACAGAACCCGTAGGAACAGGAATGCAGCAAGCCTTAGAGTATGCAGATATTTTAGATATTCCATTCGTATTTACTTCAAATGGCGATAGCTTTGTTTTTCATGACAAAACCTTAAAAAGTGGCGTAATTGAACGAGAAATTAGCCTACATGATTTTCCTTCTCCTAATGCACTTTGGCAAAAGTATTTAACCTATAAAGCCATTGAAAAACCAACGGAAAGAGCAATAGTAGAGCAAGAATATCCTCAGATTGACGATGGAAAAACTCCTCGATATTATCAGCAAAATGCCATTAACAGAACAATAGAAGCTATTGCCAAAGGGCAAGATCGAATTTTATTGGTTATGGCTACGGGGACAGGAAAAACCTACACGGCTTTTAATATCGTTTGGCGACTATGGAAAGCCCGTGTCAAAAAACGAATCTTGTTTTTAGCCGATAGAAATGCCTTAGTAACCCAAACCAAAAACGGTGACTTTTCACCTTTTGGCAATGATATAATGCACATTATCAAAAATCGAAAAATTGATAAATCCTATCAAATCTATTTTGCCCTGTATCAAGGCTTAACCAGTCATGACGATACAAAAAAGGCATTTAAAGACTTTAGTGAGGACTTTTTTGATTTAATTATCATTGATGAGTGCCATAGAGGGAGTGCTTCGGAGGCTTCGGCATGGCGAGATATTTTGGAGCATTTTTCATCTGCTACGCATATTGGCTTGACGGCTACACCAAAAGAAACTAAAGATGTTTCTAATATCTCTTACTTTGGTGAACCGGTCTATACTTATTCCCTGAAACAAGGAATTGCAGATGGATTTTTAGCCCCGTATAAAGTCATTCGGATTTCAACTTCAGTGGATGAAGGCTGGCGACCGACTCAAGGAAAATTAGACAAATATGGCCATGAAATCAAAGACAGAATTTATAATCTAAAAGATTACGATAGGAATTTAGTGATAGATGGACGAACTCAACTGGTCGCTCATAAAATTACAGAATTCCTAAAAGCGACCGATAGATTTGCCAAAACCATTGTCTTTTGTGTGGATATTGAACACGCTAATCGAATGCGAAAAGCCTTGATAAATGAAAATGCAGATTTGGCCTATCAATACAAAAACTACATTGTCAAAATTACAGGAGACGACACCGTTGGAAAAAAGGAATTGGATAATTTTATGGATGTGGAAGAACGATTTCCGACCATTGCCACCACTTCTAAGATGCTGACTACAGGAGTGGATACCAAAATGGTTAAACTCATTGTATTGGAATCTAATATTGGGTCGATGACGGAGTTTAAGCAGATAGTCGGGCGAGGAACACGCATTCGAGAGGAAGATGGAAAGGTCTATTTCACCGTTATGGATTTTAGGAAAGCTACCAATCATTTTGCTGACCCTGATTTTGATGGTGCACCTGTCCAAATTTATGAACCAGAAGCAGATGAAAGCATTGTGCCACCTGAGGACGAACTAAATATACCGCCTGAGGAAGCGGATATACTTGACTCCGATGTTGAATTTGTTTCTCCTGATATATCCCTTCAAGAGGACGATGACCTTGCTCCAAAAAAATATTATGTCAATGACCTTGAGGTGACGGTCGTGCAAGAACGTGTACAATATTATGGAAAAGATGGAAAATTAATTACGGAATCGCTCAAAGACTATTCTCGCACCAATATTGTGAATCAATATAGCTCTTTGGATAATTTTATTCAAAAATGGTCGGCTGCTCATAAAAAAGCAGCTATTGTAGAAATCCTCAAAGAAGAAGGCGTTTTATTAGAACATTTAAAGGAAGAAGTCGGCAAAGATTTGGATATTTTTGACTTAATTTGCCACGTTGCATTTGATCAGCCGCCGCTGACTCGAAAAGAACGAGCGAATAAGGTGCGTAAACGCAACTATTTTGGAAAATACAACGAAACGGCTCAAAAAGTCATAGAAGCCTTATTGACCAAATATGAACATGAAGGGATAACCGCAATTGAAAATAATGCAGTGCTAAAAATTAACCCCTTCAATCAATTGGGGTCACCTGTGGAATTGGTACGAGCATTTGGCAAAAAGAAAGACTTTGAAAAAGCCGTAAAGGAGTTGGGGCAACAGTTATATAAAAATATTGGATAATCTAGTTGTCATATTTTTTCTAAACATTCTTATCAATACAT
>CAYLSF010000274.1:0-7794 GCA_964385675.1 uncultured Saprospiraceae bacterium | reverse complement strand
GAAGAGATGGACTGTGGTGCCGCCTGTCTGGCAATGATTGCCAAACACTACGGTCGTGTTTACTCTTTACAATATCTCCGAGAACGCTCTTATTTAGATAGAGAAGGAGTATCCTTATTGGGTATCAGCGATGCGGCTGAACACATCGGGATGCACACTTTGGCTGTAAAATTACCACTAGATCAATTAGTCGAAGAAGTGCCGTTACCCTGTATAGCACATTGGCGACAGCGACATTTTGTGGTTGTCCATAAGGTTTCTAAACGGTATATTTATGTAGCTGATCCTGCTGTTGGAAAAATTAAATTATCCCACAAAGAATTTAAAGATGGTTGGGTTAGTGATGTGACGGAAGAAGGGGAAGAAGGGATTTTACTCTTAATGGAACCTACGCCCGATTTCTTTGTAGCAGAAGGGGAGACACTCGATAAGACAGGGTTTGGATTTTTATTTTCCTACTTATTCAAATATAAAGCACTACTCACACAATTGGTATTAGGGTTATTAATCGGAAGTATTTTGCAATTGATATTTCCATTTTTAACGCAATCTATTGTGGATTATGGTATCAATAATCAAAATATAAATTTTATTTATCTCATTCTGGCGGCTCAACTCGCTTTGTTTGTGGGGCAGATTTCAGTAGAATTTATTCGAGGTTGGATACTTTTGCACATTGGTACCCGAATAAATATTTCATTAATTTCTGACTTTTTGATCAAATTAATGAAATTACCCATTGCTTTTTTTGATACTAAAATGATTGGAGATTTGCTTCAAAGAATTAATGATCACTACAGGATTGAAAACTTTTTAACCTCTGCTTCTTTGAATACCCTCTTTTCGATGGTTAATTTTGTTGTATTTGGAGCGGTATTATTGTATTACAATTCGATCATTTTCTTTATTTTCCTATTAGCCAGTATCTTTTATGTAGTTTGGATTATACTTTTCTTGAAAAAACGAAAAGAATTGGATTACAAGCGTTTCGATCAATTGGCTGAAAATCAAAGTAAATTGATTCAGCTGATACGAGGGATGCAAGAAATTAAATTACATACTTCTGAAAAGCAGAAACGCTGGGAATGGGAACGGATTCAAGCAAAATTATTTAAAATTAGCATCAAAGGACTCGCTTTAGAACAGTATCAACAAGCAGGTGGGTCTTTTGTAAATGAATTGAAAAATATTTTAATTTCTTTCGTAGCGGCGAAATCTGTCATTGATGGTGATATGACTTTAGGTATGATGCTAGCCGTGCAATATATCATTGGTCAGTTGAACGGTCCTTTAAATCAAATGGTCAATTTTATTAGAAAAGCACAAGATGCTAAGATTAGCTTAGAGCGTTTAGGAGAAATACACAATAAAGAAAATGAGGAAAATGACGAGGTGACCACCATGGATATTCTGCCAGAAAAAGGCGACTTAAAACTCCGTAATTTAAGTTTTCAATATGGAGGACCGCACTCCGCTCGTGTGTTAGATGAAGTTGATTTAGTAATTCCAAAAGGAAAAATCACAGCACTCGTAGGAACAAGTGGAAGTGGTAAAACAACTTTGGTTAAACTTTTATTGAAATTCTATAAACCAACCGATGGTGAATTGTTGTTAGGCGATACCAATTTGTATAATATTAAAAATCGTCTTTGGCGTAAACGCTGTGGTGTGGTGATGCAGGATGGTTTTATATTCTCTGATACTATCGCTAAAAATATTGCCGTAGGAGATGAGATTATTGATAGAGCAAAGTTGCTCAAAGCTGTGAAAGTTGCCAATATTCAAGACCATATCGAAAGTTTACCATTAGGGTATAATACCAAAATTGGTTCTGACGGTATTGGATTAAGTGGTGGTCAGATGCAACGCTTATTAATTGCTAGAGCTGTTTATAAAGATCCTCAATATATTTTCTTTGATGAAGCCACAAGTGCTTTAGATGCCAATAATGAGAAAATCATTATGGAAAATTTGGAAGCCTTTTTCCAAGGTAGAACTGTTGTGGTGGTAGCACACCGTTTGAGTACCGTCAAAAATGCAGACCAAATTATTGTGTTAGAAAGAGGACGTATTATTGAAAGGGGAAATCATGAGGAATTAACTCGATTGAGAGGAGCTTATTACAACTTAGTGAAAAATCAATTAGAATTGGGAGGATAGAATTACGGTGAACGGTAAACGGTTGACGGTGAACGGTTATGTCCGTGTCTCGTTTGCCGTTTACCGTCCACCGTCCACCGTTTCAAAAAATGCCAATAGAGAATCCAGAAGAAATACAATTGCGAAGTGAGGAGGTACAAGAGATATTGGGTACACCTCCTGCATGGCTTATTCGTTGGGGAACGCTAGTCGTATTTATCGTTCTAGCAGGTTTAATTGTGGTCAGTTGGATGGTCAAATATCCTGATATTGTAGCTGGTCAAGTGATTATTACAACACCTAGTTTACCCGTACCTGTAGTTACGGTAGCAGGTGGGGTAATAGAAGAGATTTATGTAGAAGAAGGAGAAGAAGCACAGAGGGGACAACATTTAGCTTATATTCAGAATACCGCAGATTTAGAAGATGTTTTGGGCTTGGAAACTAAATTAAAAGCACTACAAGCTTCTGATAAAGTCCACCGCTATCGCCCTCGTAGAAGTTTGAAATTGGGAGAATTACAAGCGGCTTATTCTTCCTTTGTTCAGAGTTTTAAGGATTATCGTTATACCACAGGAAAACGCTATGATTTAGAAACGATTAAACAATTGGAAGAGCAGATTGAGAAGACAGAGGAACTCAATGAAAACCTTAGAAAACAGGAGGCATTAGCCAAACAGGAATTGAACTTAGCAGAAAAGGATTATAAACGAGCAGTTCAATTAAAAAAAGATGGAGTCTTTTCTCCACAACAATTAGAGCGAGCAGAATCCAATTTTTTTCAACAAAACCGGTCATTTGAAGGTTTAAAAAGTTCAATTATTAATAATGAAATTCAAATAGCCAATTTAGAAAATCAAATTACCAAGATTCAGCAAACAACAGACGAGACTACCACAACTAAAAAGGTACAATTGGTGGAAACCGTCAATAATATGTTGAGTAATATAGAAGCTTGGAAATTGAAATATTTGGTGGTTGCTCCAATTCAAGGAAAAGTCTCCATGAGTTTAGTAATTGAAGAAAATCAATTTATTGGTGCAGGAAAAGAATTTGCAACGGTTGTACCTGAAAAGAAGGAAGTTGTTGGTAAATTGCGAATTCCGATTGCAAAGTCGGGTTTGGTCAAAGAAGGACAAAATGTCAATATAAAATTGGATGGTTTCCCGTACCAGCGTTTTGGCGTTGTGAAAGGGAAATTACAAGAGATTGATTGGATTCCGAGAGAGGAATACTATGAAGCTGAAATCTTTCTACCCAAAGGGTTAGAATCGACTTACAAGAATAGTCGAATGAAGGAAAAAGAGGAAAAAATCGTCTTTAGACAACAAATGACAGGCATAGGAGAAATTATAACAGAAGATAAGCGATTGCTTGAGCGTGTATTATATCAAGTGCTGTCTATTATTGAAAATAGTTAAAAGTTGTAACTCATTGAATCTTTTAGTAATTTTAAAAGAAAAATTATGACTTATCATATTCAAATTAATGAATCCAAATTACAAGAATTTTTACAGATTATTGCTTCTTTAAAAAGTCTTGGTGTTGTAGATTCATACGAGTCTTTAGCTAAAAAATTAGTGACGGATAGTCGTTCTTTATCCGATGAGGAATTATTAGGTATTCTTGAAAAATCTGGTCAAGAGATACAAGAAGGGAAATATTATACACAAGAACAAGTTCTTGAGAAGATACAAAATTGGAAAAAGTGATGAATATTTATTGGTCATTTTTCGCCCTAGAAACACTCTCTGAATTACATGAATTCATCAGTCAAAAAAGCGAAGTTGCGGCAGATAAATATGTAGATGGAATTATGGAATCTGTCAACAAACTCCAAAAACATCCTGAAGCCTGTGGGGCTTGTAGAAATCTAAAATTCAAAGCAGTAGGATATAGGTGTTGTAAGTATAAAAACCATATCATTGTTTACACAATAGAACAAAACCAAGTTAATATTAGGGCTGTTATTCATGCAAGGCGTAATTTAGATCAAGCCTTTGAAGCATTAGATTTGTAACAACCAACTTTCAAAATTAAAGCTTAGTGATCATATCAACCATAGTTGCAGCTGCCGAAAATGGCGTAATAGGAAAAGATAATCGGATTCCTTGGTATTTATCCGCAGATTTAAAGTATTTCAAAAAGACAACTTTAAATCATCATATCATTATGGGGCGTAAGTGTTTTGAGTCCATTGGAAAACCTTTACCCAAACGTACGAATATTGTCATCACTCGAAATCCTTTCTTTATTGCTACAGGATGTATCGTTGTAAATTCTATTGAAGAAGCCCTAGAAATAGCACAGGGAAATGGTGAAAATGAGGCATTTATAATAGGAGGCGGAATGATATATGAGCAAAGTCAAGAATACTGGGATAGAGTGTATTACACGGCTGTACATGCGGATGTAGAAGGGGATATATTTTTCCCAAAGCTGGATTCCCAAAAGTGGACTGAGGTAAAAAGTGAAGCTCATAAAGCGGATAAAAAGAATGATTTTGACTATACCTTTAAAGTGTTTGAACGCCTTGATAAAGAAGAATAATCTGTCATTTTTATAAAAATCACTCATTTTGATAACTTTTTATAAAAAACCTTCATTATCAACAATTTATATCCTGTCACAATAACTCAATAAATGTTAAGTTTAATTCAAAAATTATAAATTTTCTGTCATATAACCCCTAAAATAGTGTCACAAATTTCCTATTTAAAACAGTTGTCTCGTTTTAGGATTCATTTTTCTTTCAATAACTCATTCAAGTTTCTGATAATCAGGTACATATAAAATTGGCATAATTGTTATTGTAAAATATACCATAAGTGCATAACCACAACACAATTATTGCTATGAAATACATTTTTACAATCGCTACTTTTTTAATGACTTTTGCTGTAATAGCTCAACCAACCATCGGTCAAACTACAGATGAATTGGAAGTTACGACAACTCCATTTCAAGATGAAGCAGAAGAGGTAGCTGTTCATAAAAAAGAGGAGAGTGTTTCAAATGTGGTAGCTTTACGTGTAATCAAAGCTGAAAATGAGGAAATGTTTGTTCCAACCAATTTTAATCCTAACAATCCATTACAAAAGGTATTCACAGTAGAAGGTGGAAATGTACAGATTATGGAAATGTGTATTTTTAATCAGTGGGGGGAGTTAGTTTATCTTTCAAAACTAAAAGGGAATTGGGATGGTACAACGCTAGAAGGTAAAAATGCAGAAGCAGGTATTTACATCTATACGATAAAAGCAAGAGTGTCTCCATACAAAACAACCAAACTATCTGGTTGTGTAACACTAGAACGATAATTCATTTTACACCAAAACTTATATGATTATTGATCCTTGATTGGGTTAACAAGCTAATATCGAAAAAGAGATTATCATATTCCCTAAAGTTATTTCTAACAATCAAATAGAAAAGGAAACTTGTTGATTACTTTTCTTTAATGCTCAAGTCTCACCAGACTTGGGCGTTTTTTGTAGCCTAAAGTTCTAAGAATTTATACAATAACAATTTTACGCTAACTATTACGATTCAATAGAATTATAGTAAATTTGAATTTTATGTTTACACTTTTGCTAAGTAAACCAACTCATTCATGCTTTTCAATTCACTTGATTTTGCCATATTTTTACCAATTGTCTTTATATTATACTGGTTTGTAGTGTCTAGAAATATAAGTCGTCAAAATAGCTTAATCATAATTGCAAGTTATTTATTTTATGGTTGGTGGGATTGGCGGTTTTTGGGTTTAATTGCCTTTAGTACACTGGTAGATTATGGAATTGGAATAACCTTAGGCAAAACAGAAACAGAGCGTCATAGAAAACTATTACTGTGGTCTAGCTTGTGTGTTAATTTAGGTATTCTAGGCTTTTTTAAATACTATAATTTTTTTGTTGAAAATTTTGTATCCGCCTTCTCTTTTTTTGGTCATTCTATTTCAATTGACGCCTTAAAAATTATTTTACCTGTTGGCATCAGTTTTTATACTTTCCAAACCCTAAGTTATACGATAGATGTCTATAGGCGACAATTAGAACCTACTACGAATTTTATTGCTTTTGCTGCCTTCGTTAGTTTTTTTCCACAATTAGTAGCGGGACCTATCGAACGAGCAACACATCTCCTACCTCAATTCAATAAAGCTAGAATTTTTGATACGCAAGCAGCTAGAGACGGATTGCGACAGATATTATGGGGATTATTAAAAAAAATAGTAATTGCAGATAACTGTGCCGAGTTTGCTAATATTATTTTTAATAATTCAGATCAATACACAGGTAGTACCCTCTTACTTGGAGCATTTTTCTTTACCTTTCAAATCTATGGTGACTTTTCTGGATATTCAGATATTGCTATCGGAACAGCAAGATTATTTGGTTTTGATTTAAAACAGAATTTTGCTTTTCCTTATTTCTCTAGAGATATTGCAGAGTTTTGGAGACGGTGGCATATCTCTTTATCTACTTGGTTTAGAGATTATCTTTATATTCCCTTAGGTGGGAGTAGAGGCAGTACAGCCTTAAAAGTTCGCAACACCTTTATTATCTTTTTGGTTAGTGGATTCTGGCATGGTGCGAATTGGACTTTTATTGTTTGGGGAGGATTAAATGCACTTTATTTTCTGCCCTTACTCCTTAGTAAACGAAATCGAAACCATATAGAAATCGTAGCAAAAGGAAATTTTCTACCAACATTCCGAGAAACTTTATCTATCATATTGACTTTTGGTTTAACAGTATTGGCTTGGATATTTTTTAGAGCAGAGAGCCTCTCACATGCTTTTAGTTACCTCTCTGATATGTTATCATCCTCATTATTTACTATACCTAAATTGGAAGACCCTCGGGGTGCTTTTATTACTATAGTATTGATAACATTGTTTATGATAGTAGAATGGATTGGGAGAGCAGAACAATATGGTTTTGCTTTTATAAAATATTTACCATCGAGATTAATCAGATATTGTATCTATTACATTGTCATTGCTGTCATTTTATTCTTTGGTAATTTTAATGAAAACGAATTTATCTACTTTCAATTTTAGATGGTATGAAGCAATTTATTACGCATAGTTTTCTGTTTTTAATGCCTGTGATCGGATTAATTGTTGGGGTGAATTACTATGGGGATGCCGCAAGAATTTTTGATGATACTTATGAACAGAAAATCGTTGATATACTATTGAGTGGAGCAAATGCAGGAAATACTTCAAATTATGATGAGCGAATTTTACAACAAAAACTAATAACTAAGATGACTACTTCTCCAGAAGTAGTCATCTTAGGGTCAAGTCGTTCCATGCTGTTAGATTCTACTTTCTTTCCCCATTCTACTCAAAAGGTTTTTAACAGTTCTGTTAGTTCTGCGAGTATACAAGATATTTTAGCGATTTATCAAATTTATAAAAAGCATCAGCGTCTTCCTAAAGCAATTGTATTATCGCTCGATCCATGGTTATTTAATGAATCCTATACAACTACTCGATGGCTTTCCATACAAGATGATTATTATAGTTTTATCGGAGAAGAAAATAAAAGTTATGAGATAACTAATACAATCAATAAATATAAGGAACTCTTTTCTTTATCCTATTTTCAAAGTTCATTCAAAAACTTACCCAATGTAATCAAAAGA
>CAYLSF010000273.1:0-7803 GCA_964385675.1 uncultured Saprospiraceae bacterium | reverse complement strand
CCACTAAACGTAAGTTGATATATACCTAATACAGCAAAATTTTTCAAAATATCCTTAAATGTTATCTTAATTGAAAGATCTCCTAAAAATTGTCTTTTTAATAGTATTAACTTCTGGATCATTACTAGCTCAAAATATTTCATTTGAGAATATCACTACACAGCAAGGACTTTCCTCTGCACATGTCAATCAGATCATTCAAGATAAAAAGGGATTTATATGGATTGCTACATCCAATGGTTTAAATCGTTTTGATGGGGTCAATTTTAAAGTATTTCAGAATGATATTGATAATTCTTCCTCTATAAGTGGTAACAATATTCGTTGTATTTTAGAAGATAGTGAAGGTAATATTTGGGTGGGTACAGTCAATAACGGATTAAATAAATTTGACTATAAAAAAGGGACGTTTAAGCGATATTTACATAAGGAAAATAACAAAAACAGTATAAGTAGTAATGAAATTTTAGCTGTATTTGAGGATAGTCAAAAACAAATTTGGGTCGGTACAGAGTACGGATTGAATTTATTAGATACCGAATCAGAAACGTTTACTCAGTTTTTACCTAATAAAGATAACCCTAGAAGCCTTCAAGCAAAAGCTGTATTGTCTATTGGAGAAGATCATAGAGGATGGATATGGGTAGGTACATGGGATGGTGGACTAAATCTAGCTGTTCCTACAAAAGATGCTAGTCAATATGAGTTCAGACACTTTTTTAAAGGGGATGGTGTTAACGATTTAAAAAGTAACCATATTTGGAAGATTTTCTTAGACAAAGAAAAGCGACTGTGGATAGGTACTTACATTGGAGGAATGGCTGTCATGTTACCCAACTATGAATTAGACATAGAGAAATTCACCCCTTATTTCCAAACTTTTTTAGAAGAACAACCGAATCATCCGATACCCAACAATCTAGTTTTTGGGATAAATCAAGATTCAAAAGGGCAAATTTGGGCAGCGACGGTAAAGGGATTAGGCGTCTTTCAACCAACTATTATTCAAACTCAAGACAATCAAGTTCGCTATAAACTAACAAATATTCAGCATTTTGAAAATAATTTCTTTAATGTTAATTCACTGATTAATAATGAGATGCGCGATGTGTTTATTGATAATACTGGTTTGGTTTGGTGCTCTACGCTAGGCGGAATTAGTAAGTTTGATAAAAGTAATCAACGATTTGAGCATTTCTTACAAGGAAATAACAAAGGACAGAATATTGAGGTTGTTTCACTTATAGAGTATGATGATGAAACAATGTATATAGGGTCTAGAGGATCATTAGGCTTATTAGAATATAATATTACTCAAAACACCTATCAATCCTATTTTAATCCTGCCGATAAACCTTATGAACCATTATCCGAATTTATTTCATTTTTTAATGCACACCCTGATACCTTATGGATAGGAACGAGGAAAGGAGTTATCCATTTTAATCCAAAGACTAAACAGTTTAAGAATTATATTTTAAGACATCCAGAAGGTAAGGATTTAACCAATCTTCATGTACGTAAAATTATAAAAGATAAGCATCATCGACTTTGGTTAGCTACAGGTTCAGGATTAGTACTATTTGACGATAAGAAAGGTACTTTTCAATTTTTAGAAGAAGATAGTGAAGGCAAGACTTTTTCTAATAATGACCTAAATGATATGCTGATTGATGGAAATAAAATATGGTTAGCGACTTATGGAGGGTTATGTCAGTTAAAGTTTTTAAATAATGGTCAATTTAGTTTCAACTCATATTTAAATGAAGTAGGTAATTCAAAATCTATTGGGAGTAATAGGATCATGACACTAGCCTTATTGAATAATGAATTATGGATAGGTACAGAAAATGGTTTAAGTAAATATAATGAAACGACTGATGACTTTGAAAATATAGTAGAACAAAGTGGAACAAAGATCTCAGGAATTGTTTCTATGATTTCTAGTAAGGACGCTCGACTTTGGCTAGGCACAAATCAAGGATTATTTTCATATTTACCTAAGCATAATGAAATATTTTATTTCAATAAAAAAGATGGATTAAGAACAGGTGCTTTTTCTTTAAATGCGACGTATAAGAATCAGAACGATGAAATTTTTATGGCAGGTCTAAATGGGTACATTAAGTTTAAAAGTGAAGATATTAAACCCAATCAACTCGTTCCTCCTGTTTATATCACAGATGTTAAAGTATATGGGCAATCGGAGCAAAGTAAGGGAAACGTAGCAGAGTTAGAAACATTTACCCTTCAGCCTAATGAAAATTACTTTACCATTGAATTTGCGGCATTAAACTACTCTCAATCTTCTGATAATCAATATGCTTATCAGCTAGAAGGGTTTCATGAGGATTGGGTATATTGCGGTCATCAGAAGTCCGTTAGTTTTTCTAATTTGGATGGAGGTACTTATACATTCAAGGTTAAAGGCACAAATAATGATGGAATATGGAATGAAACACCTACTATTTTAAAAATTGAAGTAATCCCTCCATTTTGGGAACAAGTTTGGTTTCGTGTACTTACGCTTTTAGGAAGTATTGCTTTAATTTTGGGTATCTATTACTATAGAATTGGGCAAATTGAAAGGCAAAAAGTGCAACTAGAAAATCAAGTACAATTGCGTACTAAAGAAATCACATCAAAAAATCAAGAAATTGAACGATTGGTAGAAGAATTAAAGAAACAAAATGATGATCTTGAAGGGCTAGTGGAAGAGAGAACTAAAGAGATAGAACACTCAAACTTAGAACTAAAACGCTCGAATGAAGCCTTAGAACAATTTGCTTATGCTGCTTCGCACGATATGCAAGAACCGTTACGAATGATAAGTAGTTTTGCTTCAATCGTTTCTCGAAAGTATAAAGATAAGGTAGATGATAAAGGACAAGAATATCTAGGGTTTATCGTAGATGGTACGAAGCGAATGTCTGAACTGATAAAAAGTTTATTAACTTATTCAAGGGTAGGGCGTAGTGATGCAAAATTTGTACAAACCGATTTGAATAGAGTAGTTCACAAAAAAATAGCAGATTTAGCTTTAAAGATTAGAGAAAAGAATGCGGAAGTCATTATAGAAGAATTGCCCAAGGAAGTGCTTTGTGAGCCAAACCAAATTGGAATTGTCTTTTATAATCTCATCAATAATGGTCTTAAATTTAATCGCAATCCTCAGCCTAAAATAAAAATTAGTTTAGCAGAAGAAACCGATACCCATTGGAAATTCTCAGTTGCAGATAATGGTATTGGTATAGCAGAAAAGAATTTAAAAACGATTTTTGAAATCTTCCATCGCTTACACACGCATACAGAATATGAAGGGAATGGTATTGGACTAACCCTTTGTAAACGTATTATTCTACGACATAATGGAGCAATAGATGTTTGCTCAAAAGTAGGCGAAGGCACTACTTTTTATTTTACATTAGCTAAGCAGTCTAAACTTATGGTATAATAAAAGCATCCGTAAAACCTAAAGAAGTTCAAATCGTTCTATTCTAAATCCCAAACCCAATTACCATTGCTATTAAAGTATCCTAACTTATCGCCTCGTTCTACTCTAAAAATACCTTCTCCTGCGTAGCTGATGTATTCATAAGAAGTATCTACAATGATTTTTCCATGTAAATTCGAAACACCACTAAATCTATTGATTCTTACAGGGGCATAACCTGCTTCAAATAAACCGATTTGAGCATATTTGGGTGGAATAATTTCTATACCTTTTTGATTGATTAACCCCCATTTCCCACTTCTTTTAATCGGAGCAACCCCTTCATGAAAAGGCATCGCTTTTTGATAATAGCCTTTAAATAATTTATTATCCGCATTAATAAAATAATATTTATAATCCTTATCTCTTACCAATCCTTTCTTATTAGAATAGGCTAAAATTCGATTCACCACTGTAGGTACAACTACTTTTCCTATACTATCAATTAATCCTGTTTTTTGATTACCTTGATAAACTACAGCCAAACCATTTTGAAAAGCTTGAGCTTTAGAGTAAATGGGCTTAATAACGATAGTTCCATTAGTATTGATAAATCCCCATTTATTATTTTTTCTCACTTTAGCTCGTCCTTCTGAAAATTGCCCAACATCATCAAAGTCAGGTTCTATCATAATATTTCCATTCACATCTATAAAACCATAATGGTTTCGATATTTCACAGCGGCTAGTCCTTCATGAAATTGATATATTTCTTGAAATTTTTTAGTCGTAATTTTTTCTCCTAATTTATTTATCAAGACATAGGATTTTTTCTTGTTATCCATTCTTGCAATGGCGAGTCCATGGGTATCATAAGGCTCAATAGAGATATAGTCCTTAGGCTTTAAAATCACTTGACCATCTTTATCAATCAGACCGAAGTGTTTTCCAATTTTTATACGAGCTAAGCCTTCTTGAAAATCTTCTGCTCCATCAAAATTCCCTTCAAAAGCCAATTGATGTTCAATAGTTTTAAAATTATACAATCGCTTTGATTTCACCCAGACTAACCCTTCCTTTACATTGCCAATTGCCTTATATTGAATTGGAAAAACTGTTGCACCATTCGCATCAATCAACCCCCATTTTCGCCCCTTCTTTACGGCAGCATGGCCTTCGCTAAAGGGTTGAATTGCTTTATATTGACAGGGAATAACCTCTATACCCTGTAAATTACAAAACCCCCATTTTTCATTTTTCTTTACGGCTACCAATCCCTCACTTACTTTTCCGACGCTTTGATATTCTACAGGAATAATTGTTTTACCATTTTTATCTATCAAACCATATTGAGCATGATTCACATAGATGCGTAGCATACTATCATCGGTATTAGCTAAAAATTGAATATCGTTGTAAGCCGTATTTAACAAAACTTGATTATCGGTAGAAATAACGCCCCATTTATCACTATTTTTTACAATAGCAATTCGCTCTTTAAACGGACGAGCAAAACTATACGTTGGCTGAATTTTAATCTTACCCATCGTATCCATATAGCCCCAGATGCAGTCTTTACATTTCACGACTGCTTCCTTAAAAAATTGACGATCATAGTACGTATAATCCGCCATATCATTTGGACTATCAATTTTTTTCAAATAACCTTTCAATTCTCCTAATCCATTCAATTTATTTTTAAAACTAGCTGTCAAATATCCTTTTGGACTCATTCGGGCTAATCCATTTTCAAATTCTCCAATGTAAGCATAATCCTTATGAACAATTCTTCCATTTTTTTCCATCAATCCATGTCGCCCTCCTGCAAAAATGACACGAGCTGTTGGCAGTTTCTTTTCATTAAAATCACTTACTCGAATATCCAACATATTCACCTCGCTAACTAATAATCCGCGTTTGTTATTAACAATTCCAAAGACATATTCAAATCGGAATCCAGTGCGTTCAAAATCCTGTTCTGTTCTTTTTTCTAATCCTACAATGGTAAAACCCAAATTACGATGCACTGCAATTCTATGATAGGTTGGAGGAATTTGCTCTGTACCTGTTTTGGTATTTCGTAAGCCCCATTTATCCTCTAGTGGAGAATAAAACCACTCAAAATTCTCCATTCTAAAATCACTGCGGTTAATCATTCCGTTAAGACGGCGTCTAGATTTTTTTCCTATTTTAATTGACCCTTTAATTTTATAATCATTTTCTTCTTCCAGTTGCCCCTCCGCATTAAAGAATAAAGTTTTTAGTGATTTTCCTTTATAGGCTTTCGCGCTATTATTTTGAATTTCAATTCTATCGTATTCTAAATCAATTTCTACATTTCCTTTAAAGTTAGCGATACCAAATAATTTACCTTTTCGCACCGCACAAACGCTATTATTTAATGGGGTGATATAGCTATATTCTTGAGGAATTAAGGCTACATCATCGATTTTGACAGCTCCCCAAAGTTTCTTATTGCGTACTCGATATTGATTTTCTCCAAAATCTAAGATCTCATCATATTTCGTATTCAACAATAATCGTCCTGTTGCATCCATCAACCCCACTTTCACGTCTTTCTTTACCAATATGGTCGATTTTGTGTATTTGTAAAAATCGTCATACTCTCCTTCTGATATCATTCGTTCTGATGGAATATCAAACAAAGCCGCTTTATTATCTTTTTTAAATTTGACGAATGTATTGGTCAATACCAGATGAAAATCCCAATCTGGTGTTACCAATATTTTTCCAGCATTATTGACGCCTCCCCACTTTTTACCCAATCTAAATAATGCAAATTGACCATCATGTATTTTTATTTTACTCGCTTGAGGGGTTAGTATCAATTGACCATTTTCATGCACTAAGCCTAATTTTTTTCCATTCTGTGTTTGGAAAAAACCATCGGAAAGAGTCGAAATTCTATCATAAAGAGCCTCACTAATAATTCTACCTGAAATATGGACTAAGCCCCATTTATCTTTTTGCTTAAAAGTCAAAAACTGATCACCTGACAACAATTCTATTTTATCATACTGATGATTTAGTACGGTTTCATTTTTGGTATTCATCACTTTCCAAGTTCCTGACGTATTAACCGCAAAAAGTGAAGCATTTAACACATTGATTTGGTCATATTGAGGCGTGAGAACGACTATTGCTTTCCGATTAATCAATCCAATTTTACTACCTTTTTGAATAACGGCATAACCAAATTTATCAAACTCTGAGATAGCATCATATAAAGGTTGTAGAAAAACCTTTCCTTTATCATCCATTAAGCCCCATTTCTGTCCTTCTTTGATAGGGAAATAATTTTGTGCTACCAAATCAGATAAACTAAGCCATACCACAAGGATCGTCAATAAGAATTGCCGTAATTGAAAGCAGTTGTTCATGGTCAAATAATGATGTGAGGTTTTTGTGTAAAATGGTTAATGCCCACAAATTATATAATAAGTGGGGAAATTTTTATTCAAATCAACAGTATAATTTGAACCGATTGGTAACTTAAATTTTGATTAGTAATCTGACAGGTTTCCACAAAATAAGGAGGATAAGAAATACTAATCATTAGTCACTAATCACTATATTCATCTTTCTCTTTCTCTAGTCGAATGAGTTAAATTTTGGCAATAAGTAGCAAATTACAGGATTGCATTTAGATAATCAAATTTCGCTTGAATGTTTATTGCTTGAACACTTGAATAAGCAACTATCCGAATTTAAAAACGGATAGTTGCTTGTCAATATTGGATTAAATGGTTTTATTTTATGCGATAATTGACTTTCGACCTTCGACAATAGAAAACAATTAAGATAGTTTTTCTTTACTACTCCAAATATAAACTCCGAAATTTGATGTCGAATGTCGAATGTCGAATGTCGAATGTCGAATGTCGAATGTCGCTCCTCTAACTAAGCTGTGACATAATATCTTTCAAGTCATCTACGGAAGCAATATCGCCTTCTTGAACACGCATTCTAAAGGTATAAGGTTTTGGATTGTTTGCCATTTCTAAAGAGGCAATATCCATATCTGCAAAGTCTTCTTTGGTGAAAACTGCGATTTTATTACCAGGTAATACCGCAACTAAAGTATTTGCTTGATCAGGATCAAATGAGAAGCGATTATATGTGCTAGGTGTGTAACGCACTACGGAACGATTTTCTCCTGTTACTAAAAACACACTGATTTTTTGGTCAATACGGCTATCTTGCAATTCAGGAAAATCAAAGTTTGCCATCAAACGAACACGATTTGGATCTTTCCAAATATCCCAATTGAAAACCCCAAAACTACTAACTCTAAAAGAACGCAACAGGTCAGCTTCACCAGCCAAACGCTGTTCTTCTATGACTCTATC